>CAYQWD010000206.1:916-5626 GCA_964420955.1 uncultured Paludibacter sp.
AACCAACAATCTGGCATTTATTCACGATGATAAATGTAAACTTTGTCGCAAATGCGTGGAAGTTTGCCCTACAAATTCTATTGTAGAGTTAAACTTTCCTCCACGTAAACCTAAAGCAGCTACAGAACCCCTAACCCCTAAAGGGGAAATGGTTTTATAGAATATAATACATAGCAATAAACAATATCATTTAAATACACAAAATTAAAAAAATACTAACTTAATTCCCCTTTAGGGGTTAGGGGTCTATATATGAGAACTTTCAGAATGGGTGGCATACACCCGAAAGAAAATAAACTATCGGCAGGAAAAAAAAGCATAGTTTCAACATTGCCAAAGCAGGTTGTAATTCCACTTTCGCATTATATAGGTTCGCCGAGTGAACCTGTAGTAAAAAAGGGCGATTTGGTAAAAGTGGGTCAGCTTATTGGACAAGCAACCGGTTTTATTTCGGCTAATGTTCACTCTTCAGTTTCAGGTAAAGTGGCAAAAATCGATGTTCAGCTTGATGCAACCGGTTACAAACGCCCTGCAGTTTTTATCGATGTTGAAGGCGATGAATGGCTCGAAACAATTGATCGTTCAACTGAACTTATAAGAGAATGTAACCTGAGTAAGGAAGAAATTGTAGGAAGAATCAAAGATGCAGGAATTGTTGGCTTAGGTGGAGCAACTTTTCCGGCTCACGTTAAGCTTTCGCCTCCTACGGGTAAAAAAGCAGAAATTTTAATAATTAATGCTGTTGAGTGTGAATCGTATTTAACCAACGACCATAGACTAATGCTTGAAAAAGCGGAAGAAATAATGGTAGGAATAACTATACTGATGAAAGCGCTTGAAGTAAACAAAGCTGTTATAGGTATAGAGAATAATAAAAAAGATGCAATTGAACTTTTAACTAAAATAGCAAATAATTTCAAAGGAATAGAAATTGTTTCATTAAAGGTAAAATATCCTCAAGGTGGCGAAAAACAATTGATTGATGCAGTAATAAATCGTCAGGTGCCAAGTGGGAAAATTCCGGTTGAAGTTGGAGCAGTAGTTCAGAATGTAGGAACTACTTTTGCAGTGTACGAAGCCGTACAAAAAAACAAACCCATGATTGAACGTGTGGTAACAATAACCGGTAAAGATGCTCCAAATCCTTCAAATTATCAGGTGCGGTTGGGTACATATCTTTCACATATTGTTGAGCAAGCGGGTGGAATTCCGGCAGGAACCGGAAAAATTGTAGGCGGTGGACCCATGATGGGGCGTTCGCTAATGAACCTGAATGTGCCTACAGCCAAAGGAAGTGCCGGCGTTCTTTTTATGCGCGATGAAGAATCATTGCGCAAGCCAATGCAGAATTGTATTCGTTGTGCAAAATGCGTATCTGTTTGTCCAATGGGTCTTGAACCATATTTGCTGATGAGCCAAAGTGAACGTAATATGTGGCCCGAAATGGAAGAAAACCGCGTGATGGATTGTATCGAGTGTGGCAGTTGCAGTTATACCTGTCCATCTAATCGTGCTTTGCTTGATTATATCAGGTATGGAAAATCAACTGTAGGCGGTATTTTAAGAACACGTACAGCTAAGTGATTATGGGAGCAGGGAACAAGGAGCAAAGTCCCGAAGTATCGGGAAAAGTAAATAGAAAATAAGAAACTGAAATTTAAGATTAATGAACAAAAAAAAATCTTACCAGTTACTTTTCGCCAGACAGTTTTTTAAATAAATATAAATTTCGATTAATCCAAAATAATAAATATTCAAAAGAATAGACCCCGAATATGGATAAACTAATTATATCACCGGCACCACACATACACGGAGGCGACTCCGTTAACAGTAATATGAAAGGTGTTTTAATTGCGCTTATTCCCGCATTTCTCGCCGGATTGTATTTTTTCGGACTTGGAGCATTAATTGTTACGCTAACAGCAGTAATTTCGTGTATGCTTGCCGAATATTTAATTCAGAGATTTCTGCTGAAAGGCACCGTTACAATAACTGATGGATCAGCAGCAGTAACGGGCTTGTTGCTTGCATTGAATTTACCTTCCAATTTACCGCTTTGGATGATAATAATCGGTTCATTTGTGGCAATTGGAATTGGAAAAATGAGCTTCGGCGGTTTAGGAAACAATCCATTTAATCCTGCTTTAGTAGGTCGTGTATTTCTGCTGATTTCATTTCCGGTGGCAATGACAACTTGGCCAAATCCCGTCCCATTTACAACTGCTTATCTTGATGCTGAAACAGGGCCTACAGTATTAGCAATGATAAAAGGTGGTTTTGGGAATGTTCCTTCAACTCTTGATTTATTTACAGGTAATATGGGCGGCTCACTTGGAGAGATTTCAGCTTTAGCTATAATTATAGGGCTTGTTTATTTGTTGATTCGTAAAATCATTACGTGGCATATTCCTGTAAGTATTTTGGTAACTGTTTTCGTATTTACTGCAATTCTTAATATTGCAAACCCCGAAGAATTTGCTTCGCCTGTTATTCATTTGTTTTCGGGCGGATTAATGCTCGGCGCTGTGTTTATGGCTACTGATTACGCTACTTCGCCAATGAATCCTCGTGGAATGATTGTTTATGGTTTTGGAATAGGACTGATAACAGTTATAATTCGAGCATTTGGAGCTTATCCTGAGGGAGTATCTTTTGCAATCCTTATTATGAACGGATTTACGCCAATCATTAATCGATATATTAAACCTAAAAGATTTGGTGAAAAAATTAAAATATAGATTTAGTTTTTGATTTTAAAATTTACTAAAAAAATAACTCCTAATATAATAATGGCCAAGTTAGAATCAAGTTTTAAAAATATGTTGCTGTCCCTCGGTGGAATAACTTTGTTTGCTGCATTAGCACTGGGATCAGTTTACATGGTTACAAAAGCGCCTATTGAAGCTTCGAAAATAGCCAAACAGCAAAATGCCATCAGCGAAGTGATTCCCGGTTTTCAACGCTTGGATGCGCCAGAAAAGTTTGTTGTGAGCAACGGCGACAGTTTAACACTATTTCGTGCATACGATACGCACGATAATTTTATGGGCGCTGCAGTCGAATCTGTATCGCACCAGGGTTTTTCGGGTGATATTAGATTAATGATTGGTTTCGATACACAAGGAAATATCATTAACTACTCAGTGCTTGATCAAAAAGAAACGCCGGGCTTGGGTACAAAAATGGTGGATTGGTTTAAAACAGATAAGGGAAGCCAGAATATCAAAGGGAAAAATCCGGTTATGAACAATCTGACAGTAAAAAATGATGGCGGTGAAATTGATGCTATAACAGCAGCCACAATTAGTTCACGGGCATTTTTGGATGCAGTTAACCTTGCCTATGAAGCATTTTCCAAAAATCTGATTTTACCAAAAACTGTTGAAAAAACAGTAGAAAATAACAACGTAGTAACAGAAGATAAAACAAAGGTAGCAATCAATTAAAATTAGAGTTTAGCATGCAAAATAAATCAAATCTTAAAATTTTTCTCAACGGATTTATTAAAGAAAATCCGATTTTTGTGCTGGTTTTAGGAATGTGTCCTACACTTGCTACAACATCATCGGCTATAAATGGACTTGGTATGGGACTTGCTACAACTTTTGTACTTTTTGGTTCGAATACTGTGGTTTCGCTTATCAAGAATTTGATACCCGACAAAGTACGTATTCCAGCATATATAGTGATTATTGCTACATTTGTAACAGTTGTTGAAATGATTATGCAAGCTTTTGTGCCCGCACTTTTTGAAAGTCTTGGAATTTTTATTCCACTTATCGTGGTGAATTGTATTGTTTTAGGACGTGCTGAAGCTTTTGCTTCAAAAAATTCTGTTTTCAAGTCATCACTCGATGGGCTTGGTATGGGACTCGGATTTGCATTCGGACTTACACTACTTGGCGCCATTCGGGAAATTCTTGGTACTGGTAAAATTTTCAGTTTTACACTGTATTCCGAAGAATATGGAATGTTGCTATTTGTGCTTGCCCCTGGAGCGTTTATTGCCCTTGGATATTTAATTGCCGTTATGAATAAATTCAAGAAAGCCTAATTTCAATCAAACAGTCAATAAAAAAAGGAAAAGCAACAATTTTTTAGTACCAATTTTTCTTGATCTTTCAGTAATTTCAGTAATTTTTTTGTAAGTTTATTAATTTCATAAATAATATTAACTTCTTTAACTTCAAATAAACAATGACTTACTTTCTTATATTTATAGGAGCCGTTTTTGTGAACAATATCGTTTTGTCGCAATTTCTCGGGATATGTCCTTTTTTGGGAGTATCAAAAAAAATTGATACAGCCATTGGTATGAGCGGAGCTGTTGCTTTTGTAATGACCATAGCTACAATATTTACTTTTGCGATACAAAAAACATTACTCGAGCCTTTTGAACTTATGTTTTTACAAACTATTACATATATTTTGATCATTGCATTTTTAGTACAGATGGTCGAAATAATTCTCAAAAAAGTTTCACCACCGCTTTATCAGGCATTAGGAGTGTTTTTACCACTAATTACAACTAACTGTGCAATTCTCGGAGTAGCTTTACTTGTAATTCAGAAAGATTTTAATTTGTTACAGAGTGTGGTATATTCCATTTCAACCGCTGTAGGTTTTGGTTTGGCTCTAATTATGTTTGCGGGTATCCGCGAGCAGCTGAGCCTCACAAAATTACCCAAAGGCATGGAAGGCACACCA
>CAYQWD010000207.1:0-5625 GCA_964420955.1 uncultured Paludibacter sp.
TATTTTCTTCAAAATCATATATATATAAATTTTTGTCATGTACTTAGAAATTATTATTAAAAACAGAAATCAACTGAAATAATAAAATCATGAAAATAGCGATTTTCGGCAACATTCTCCGGCCTGTAATTATTTCGCACATTAAGGTTTTGATTGATTTTGCAAAAATCAATAATATCACTTTACAACTCGAGGAAGAATTGTACGATTTTGCAAAAGCTTACAACAATGAAATAACTTATGAAACTGAGATCATAAATTCAGATGATTTCAGCGCTGATTTTGCCTTAAGTATTGGTGGCGATGGAACTTTTCTGACAACTGCAGCCAGGGTTGGACGAAAAAATATTCCAATTTTGGGTGTAAACACAGGCAGACTTGGTTTCTTAACTGATGTAGCAGGCGAAAACTTAATTAGTACTTTGGAATCTGTTATCGCCGGCAATCATACCATCGAAGAAAGAACTTTGCTGAAACTCGAAGCAATGGATGGAACTCCCTTCAGTTATCCGAATGCTTTAAACGATATTTCGATACTCAAACAAGAAAGTTCATCGATGATTAGCATCAATGTAAGTTTGAACAATGAACCTGTGAACCGCTATCAGGCTGACGGACTTGTTATTTCTACACCAACCGGTTCTACAGCTTACTCCATGAGTGTAGGAGGACCAATTGTAGTGCCACAGGCACGAAATTTCATTATTTCTCCTGTTGCATCACACAGTCTTAATGTACGTCCGCTCGTTGTTCCCGATGATTGGGTTATCGACCTTGAAGTAAAAAGCCGAAGTCTTAATTATATGGTTTCGGTTGATGGACGCACAAAAATTCTTGAACAAAACACAAAACTCCGCATAGTTCGCTCCAATTATACCATAAAAGTTATCAAACAAAAAGATCATACTTTTTTCGATACACTAAAAAATAAACTCATGTGGGGAATGGATAAGCGGAATTGAGAATTGGTGAATTTGGAAATTGAGAAATAGGGAAATTGAGAGAGTAATGTGTTTTAATTTTTGAAGTTAACATCATGCAATGCTAAATTTACGCGAAGTGTAATTTCAACAAAGTTAATTTCACGCAAAGCGTAATTTCAACACAATAAAATCATGGCAAAAACAAAATCGGTTTATATCTGTCAGAATTGCGGAGTTGACTCTCCGAAATGGATAGGTCGTTGTCCATCGTGTGGCGAGTGGAACAGCTATGTTGAAGAAATTATGGCCAAAGACAATGGGCAAAAGATTCATCTTGCCGGTTTGGAGATATCGAAACAAAAACCGGTTCGGCTTCACGAAATTGAAATGCAGGAGGAAAGCCGTACCGACACTTCGAATGCAGAACTGAATCGTGTTTTGGGTGGCGGTTTGGTTCCGGGTTCGCTGGTACTGATTGGCGGTGAACCTGGGATAGGTAAATCCACTTTGGTTTTGCAGGTGGTGTTAAATCTGAAAAACAAACGCACGCTTTACATTTCCGGCGAGGAAAGTGTTCAGCAACTTAAATTGCGTGCCGAAAGACTGAAGCATGATAATCCTGACTGTTATTTTGTAAGCGAAACTTCACTCGAACAGGTTTTTGTGCATATTCAAAACCTGCAGCCCGATGTGGTAATTGTCGACTCAATTCAAACCATATCTACAGAACTAATCGAGTCTTCACCCGGCTCGGTTTCACAGGTAAGGGAGTGTGCAGCGCATTTGCTCAAATTTTGCAAAACATCGGGCACGCCTGTATTGCTTATCGGACACATTAACAAAGAAGGCAGCATAGCCGGTCCAAAAGTATTGGAACATATCGTTGACACAGTTTTACAGTTCGAGGGAGATCAGCATTATATGTATCGCATTCTTCGTCCCATAAAAAACCGCTTTGGCAGTACTTCGGAACTTGGAATTTTCGAAATGCAGCAAAACGGACTTCGTGAAGTGAGTAATCCTTCCGAATTATTGCTCTCACAAAATCACGAAGGACTCAGCGGCGTTTCCATTGCATCGACTATTGAAGGAATTCGTCCTTTTCTCATCGAAGTGCAGGCGTTGGTGAGCTCTGCGGCATACGGCACTCCGCAACGCTCGAGCACCGGATTTGATTTACGCCGCCTGAACATGCTGCTGGCTGTACTCGAAAAACGTGCCGGATTTAAAATTGCACAAAAAGATGTGTTCCTTAATATAGCCGGAGGCATACGTGTTAACGATCCTGCAATTGATTTGGCAGTAATTTCTGCCATTCTTTCATCAAATGTTGATATTGCAATTGAAAAACATGTTTGCATGGCCGGAGAAGTTGGTTTATCGGGTGAAATACGTCCGATTAACCGGATTGAACAGCGCATTCTCGAAGCTGAAAAACTCGGCTTTAGCAAAATGATAATACCAGATTTTAATATAAATACCCTGAATACAGGTAAATCAAATATTGAAATTATCAAAGTGAAAAAAGTAGAAGAAGCATTCCGCGCTCTGTTTAAGCCAAAATCCTATCATGGGACGTAAAATATGTTATTTTTTATTCATACTATGCTACTTTAAATACTTATAATTACTCTTTTTACAGACTACGATTTCAATTTCATTCAACCTCAATTCAGGAATTTCAATAAAAAATATTAAATTTGCAGTTCAAAAAAAAAACGGATAAGTCATGAACCGCACCATTGAACAATTCGACCGAGCAACAGCCGAATGTAGAAATATTTTCAACAAAAAATTAAAAGATTACGGCAGTGCATGGCGTATATTACGCACCGGTTCGGTAACTGACCAGATTTACATTAAAGCCAATCGAATCAGAAGTATCGAAGTAAAAGGTGTTTCAAAAGTAGGTGAAGATATACACTCTGAGTTGATTGGAATAGTGAACTACGGAATCATCGGATTGATTCAACTTGAACTGGGGAGTGCCGAAACTGCAGATTTGGGATACACCGATGCTCTGCGGTTTTACGACAAGTATATGCAGAAAGCCAAAGAACTGATGCTGGCAAAAAATCATGATTATGATGAAGCATGGCGAATGATGCGTATGGAGTCATACACCGACCTGATTTTAATGAAAATTTACCGAACCAAGCAAATTGAAGATAATAAGGGTGAAACGCTTGCCTCTGAAGGTATTGATGCCAATTATTTTGATATGATTAACTATTCGGTTTTCGGATTGATAAAACTCCATGAAAAAGATGACCAGAAGTAGCTATAAACCCATAACAACTGCACATAAAGCAGGAAAAATATTATTACACTTAATCCGGATTGTCGTGGCAGCGGTGTTTGTTTTTTCAGGTTTTGTAAAATTAGTCGATCCGCTGGGTTTTACTTACAAAATTGAAGACTACCTGACAGCAATGAATGGTTTTGCCGGAATTTTTTCTTCAGTTGCATTACCAGCATCCATCACCATATCTGCATTTGAAATGCTGCTTGGTTTGTGTTTGCTATTTCAGGTTCAACTGAAACGCGCAGCACTTTACATCTTGCTATTTATGCTGATAATGACACCTCTAACACTGTGGATTGCGCTTAAAAATCCTGTTTCAGATTGTGGTTGTTTTGGTGAAGCACTCATCATCAGCAATTGGGAAACATTTTACAAAAATGTGATTTTGCTTGCATTTGTTACTCTGATACTAATTTTCAACAAACAGTTTAAGCAGGTTTTTCTTCCTTATATCGAATGGATTGCTGTATTAATTTTCATTATGCTTGGCGTTGGAATTGCAATGTATTCATTGCGTAATTTGCCTGTTATTGATTTTCTGCCCTATAAAACCGGCACCAACATTCCTGAAGCAATGATGATTCCTGAAGGTGAACCACTTGATAGGTATGAAACAACCTTTATTTACGAAAAAGATGGTTTGCAACAGGAATTTACACTTGAAAATTACCCCAAGGGAGATTCGACATGGAAATTTGTGGATCAGAAAACTGTCCTTATTTCCAAAGGTTATGTTCCTCCAATTCACGATTTGCATATCGTACACGAATTATATGGCGATATAACCGAAGACATTTTGCATTATGAAGGCTACACGTACCTCCTGATTATGTACGATGTTAATAAAGCATCTGAAAAAGGTGCTTTGAAAGCAGAGGAATTTTATCAGCAATACAAAAATAGCACAACAAAATTTTATGCTTTAACAGCTTCGGCACAGGAAGAAGTTGAAAATTTCAGAAATAAAACAGGAGTTACCTTTCCTTTCTGCCAAACTGACCCGATAACACTTAAAACAATGCTCCGCGCTAATCCCGGATTGATGTTGATAAAAAACGGTGTAATAAAAGGTAAATGGAGTTGGCCGAATTTTTAAAAATTAGAATAAGTGAATTGGAAATAGAGAAAAAAGGATAAATAGTTTGGAGTTACAATTTTCTATTTTGAAGTGAAAAGTTATGAATTACAAGATATGAACACAAATGCATATTTATTCTGACCAACGGGGAAGAAACTTGAAATTGAATTTATTAAAATTGAACTTGCAAAACAAAATATTATAAGTAAATTTTTAAAAAAATGAGAAAAAAAATTGTTGCCGGAAACTGGAAAATGAACAAAACATTGCATGAGGGAATAGCTCTTGCTGCTGAACTTAATGAAGCTCTGAAAGGTGTTAATCCCGCTTGTCAGGTTGTAATCGGTACTCCATTTATTCATTTGGCAAGCGTTACTGCTGCAATCGATACTGAAAAAATTAGTGTAGCTGCACAAAATTGTGCTGATAAAGCATCAGGAGCATACACAGGAGAAGTAAGTGCACTCATGGTTAAATCTACAGGGGCAGCGTATGTAATACTTGGACATTCCGAACGCCGCGAATATAACCATGAAACAAGTGAAATGCTGAACAGTAAAGTGGAGCTTTCACTTAACAATGGTCTTACACCTATTTATTGTTGCGGTGAACCGCTCGATGTACGTAACGCCAACAAACAAAATGATTTTGTAAAAATGCAGCTCTATGAAACAATTTTCAACTTGAGTGCAGACGATTTCAGTAAAATTGTAATTGCTTACGAGCCTATATGGGCTATTGGAACCGGTGTAACTGCTTCTACCGAACAAGCACAGGATATGTTGGCTTATATACGTATGCTTATTGCCGAAAAATACGGAAAAGATATTGCTGATAATACTTCAATTCTTTATGGTGGAAGTTGTAATGCTAAAAATGCTCCTGAACTTTTTGCTCAGCCCGATATTGATGGGGGGCTCATTGGTGGCGCTTCTCTCAAAGTTGAAGATTTTATGGCAATAGTGAATGCGTTCTAATAACCAAAAAAATGCGAGACTTTTCCGAAGAATCAGAACTTTGGAAAAGTTTTTTTTATCAAATATAAACCAATTCGGTTGAAAAAATCAAAGAAATAAAATCCACATCAAAAAATGTAAATTGTAAAACATATTGTGTTGCTGAAGTTCTACAATACAAATCCAAATCCTGCCCTGATACGTCAGGTAGTCGAAGTACTTCGCAAAGGAGGAATTATTATTTTTCCTACCGATTCGGTGTATGCTTTGGCTGCAATATTTTTAATCATGCCGGTGTAGAAAAAATTACCAGAATAAAAAAAAAAGATTTACGAAAAGCTGACCTTTCGTTTATTTGTAACT
>CAYQWD010000208.1:0-5575 GCA_964420955.1 uncultured Paludibacter sp.
GAATATCAATAATGCGAATACATAACAGCTTGACATAATTCACATTATGTTATTTTATAACGTCCCATTGTATTTAAAAACATAGCACGAAGTCAAATTATCGATTAATATTTGCTTTTTTTCGTATAAATGAAGTGCAATAAAGCACTGATTATTTTTCAAATTTTTAAGAACTAAACCATTTATTTCGGTCTTTACAGTTCTCGCTTTGGCTGCTAAAGTCTGGGTTGAACCGTAAATTTCAGACTAAAAATTGAAATTGGAATTAACACTTGGAGTCATGTCAGAAAAATTAGATGTTGAAATTAAACAATTCGATTATTTTTCAGGTTTATATCAAGCAGAACTCGAACTACGCAATATGGTTTTGCGTCTTCCTCTCTCATTAAATTTGTACACCGAAGACCTTTCGCCCGAAGTTTCGCAATGGCATATCGGAGCATTTGTTCATTCTGTAATGGTAGGAGTGTTGTTGCTTGTGCCGCTCAAAAATCAGCAAATAAAAATGCGTCAGGTAGCTGTTCATTTTGATTTTCAGGGAAAACATATAGGTTCACTTCTTGTAAATTTTGCTGAGAAACTTGCTGTGGAACGAGGTTTCAAAACTATGATTTTACATGCACGGCAAACTGCAGTGCCATTTTATATAAAAATGGACTACGAAATTGTAAGCGATGTTTTTGTTGAAGTTACAATTCCACATTATAAAATGAAAAAAGAATTATAGAACAAATTTCAAGAAATTCAGTAAAATTTATTTTTGAATTTTGAGGAATCACACAGCCTCATCAGAGTTTATAAGCAGCAACTGAATTGCAGTAGAAAATACTATATCATGCCGTTGAAATAATTCTGAATTTTGACAATAATGTACTTAAAGATAAACCTTCAAATTATTTAAAAAAGCGAGAGGGCGTTCCGCAAGGAACGCCCTCTCTGACATAATATAAATGTGAATATCTTTTTTTGATGTTGATGAAATAGTCCTTCGGGTGTATTTCTGAAAGTATCAAGTCTGAGTTTATTTACTCTTTCGAGGTAATACAGGAGCTTGACTTGGTTTGATGGATTGCATTTTTTCTCAACCGGCTTTTTTTGAAAGTCGGTTTCGGGAATCAAGAATCGCTACCATTACGGTTCTCACCTTGGTTGTTTGGCGGTTCAGCTTGCTTTTTGCCTGCAGTTTCATCATTCCGGTTCTTGGGGAATCGTACTGTGAAATCTGTTTGCCTTTGGTTGGTTTCCTTTCTTTGGCAATTGCTTGCTTCAGTAAGTTGTTCCTTCCCTGCAAACTTTTTTTGAAGTTTTTGCCTGCTTCTTCCTTTCGGAAAGTTGCCTGCTCCAACCTCACTGCTTACAACTTTTATTTCAGAAAATTACAATTGGTTACTACTTTGCTTTGCATTAAATGTTGCACTTGCTTTTTCAAACTCCTGTCAACATTTCTCAGATTTCTATGCAGTATTCCGATTTTTGCAGGGATTCGGTTGCGTTAGCAACTTCTCGATGTTTCCATTTGTTGTGTCCTTGTAGAACATTCCATTTGTTGGCATTTTTCCCTTGTATCGTGTGTTCGACTTTTTTCTTCCATTTTCCTCTGTTTAATGTTTTCACATTTACTTGCGGAACGCTAACTTATACCATTGCACTGTTGCATTATTGTAAATCCTTTTTAGGAGATTTCCATTGATTACTTCGTGTGTGGGCTTCAGTTTTCCGTCGTCCGCTATCAGGTGGTGTGCCTTTTGCCGACGAATGGTAAGAATTTTGTTTTACTACTGATTCTTCTGAGTTTGCAAGTACGGTACGGTATTGCTATCGTCCGTTCAGGCTGTGCTGCATAATTTTAGCCATTGTAATACTCTTTCGGTATTTTTTCCTTTAAAATACTGCTCAGGTTTTGTGCCTGGGGCAGGTTAACTGGCTGCAATCCGCGGACTTTAAATTTTTTCTGTACTGCATCGCACGGAAATTTTTTGACTTGCTGCTTAGATGCTGCTAAGCTTCTTTTGCTTGTTGTCATTTATCCTGTCTGATAAGGTGAATTATCTTTTCGGATTTTTTCCGGCTACCCGGCTTGCCTGTCGGTGTAACCGACAAGTTGCGTTTGATTCAAACGCACCATAATAATCTGTTGAGTCCAACCCTAGTGCGAAGCGCACATTGGTAAATATCTTCTGACTGTCAGGTTTGCTATACATCTCGTTGCATACTCACGCATACAACACAGGAGATAACTATTTCCGACTATCAGTTCATATTTCAGCCAAAATGTAAATTCGCCTTTGCGCTTGGAAGCGGCTTGTTTAACCTTCAGTTTTTATTGGCTTATCAACATTTCAAAGATCGTTCAGCATTTTGCTTATGCCTCAAGCCGAAGCTTGTTTCGCAAATATAAAACATAGACAATGCGTTTTGCAAGTTTTTTAGTCTTTTGTTATTAACAACTTATAAACACAACTTATTAACAGGTTAACTCGTTAAATGACAAATAAATAATATTAAATTGTTGAAAACTTCAAATCTCGTTTTTTTATTTTTAATCACTACTGATCGACAAAACATCTGAGATTCTTCGCTACGCTCTGAATGACAATGCTTTGTTTTGATTATGGTTGGTAGCAGATAGGTTGGCGGCGAAGCCGCCAACCTACATCCTCGTAAAAACATAACTTTTTGATTGTCTGTCATTCCGAACATAGTGAGGAATCCGACAAGCTAAAAAAATTAATTCAAACTATTTTTATCGGTCAGAAGTGATTTTTAATCATGAAATCGATATTTCCGACTAAAAAATAAGGAGTTTTTTTCAAACTTGGTTTTTGAAAAAATAGAGTTTATATTGATTAAATATAACCACATAGTCAACAATTTTTAAATCAAAAAAAATTTATTTACTAATTTTTTATCAGGAATGAATTAATTTCTTTGGAGTAATACTATGGTAAGTATGGGAGATTATCATTAATCCGGAATGAATAAAAAAATATGAAAAAGCCGTTGATAATTCTGTAATTATTTTTTATCGGAATGTACCTCCCATGATGTCGAGTAATTCAGAGGTAATTGCTTGCTGGCGTTGTTTGTTATACTCAAGAGATAATTCTTCGAGTAATTCGTTGGCGTTATCGTCAGCAATTTGCATTGCCATTGTGCGCGCTGCATTTTCCGAAGTATAAGCATCGAGCATTGTAGCATATATGCGAAGGTTTTGCACCAGCGGAATAAGTCGTGATATCACTATTTCTTTGCTTGGTTCGATCAGATAGTCGGCTTTAATTTGACCCTTGCCGTAATAAGAAATCTCGAATGGAAGAAATGTGTCAACTGTGAGCTTTTGAACAGCCTTATTTATGTAATGAAAATAAATTACCTTAACACGGTCAATTTCATTATTAACAAACATGTCCATAAGTTGCACTGCAAGTTTTTCAGCGTTATCAAAGTCAGGCTTTTCAGCCAGTTTATCGAAGTTGCCGGCAACTTTTATTCCAAGTTTTGTACAAGCCTGATGTACTTTTTTGCCAATAGGAAAAATTATAATATCTTCTTTTCGTACATCGCGGTGGGTTTTTATAGATTGCTGCATACGTTTTATTAGAATATTATTATAGTTCCCGCATAAGGCAGAATTTGAAGCAAAAACCACTATTGCTACCCTGTGTACATCTCTGATGCGGGTGAAAACAGAGTTTATTTCATGTGCAGTACTCAAATAATTGCGTAAAATCTCGTTCAGTCGTTGTTGGTAAGGTCGGAAATTGATTACAATGCGTTCGGCTTTTCGCAATTTTGCCGCCGATACCATTTTCATTGCCGATGTTATTTTCTGAGTAGACTTAACGGTCTGTATTCGCGATTTTATTTCTTTTAATGAGCTCAATTTGTAAACTTTATCTGAGAAATGACTTTTATTTTAACTGTTATAATCGTTATTTTCTGATAGTTCAGTAGCTACAGCAGCTGAAACTGCTTCTATAACGCTAATTGCTTTTTCATCGATTGATCCTGTTTTCAGTATTTCAAGCATTTCTTTTTTGTGTGAAGTTTCGAGAATGGTAAGCAAATTGGTTTCGAAATCTTTTACTTTAGTAAGAGGTACATCGCGCAGTAGTCCCTGAGTTCCGCAATATAAAACTGCAACTTGTTTTTCAACTGACATTGGACTGTTAATCGCTTGTGTTAAAAGTATTAAGTTTTTGCGTCCCTTGTCAATTGTCATCGTGGTAACTGCGTCCATTTCGCTACCAAATTTGCTGAATGCTTCAAGTTCTCGGAATTGCGCCTGGTCAATTTTTAGTGTACCAGCTACTTTTTTCATGGCTTTGATCTGTGCATTACCACCAACGCGTGAGACGGAAATTCCAACATTTATTGCTGGTCGAATTCCCTGGTTAAATAAATCAGTGTCAAGAAAAATCTGTCCGTCGGTTATCGAAATCACATTAGTTGGAATATATGCCGAAACATCACCTGCTTGAGTTTCGATAATTGGAAGAGCGGTGAGTGAGCCTCCGCCTTTTACTTTACCGAAAAGACTTTGTGGCAGGTCATTCATTTTCTCAGCCACTTCCTGTCTGTTAATTATTTTGGCAGCCCGTTCGAGCAGGCGTGAATGTAAGTAAAAAATGTCGCCTGGATATGCTTCGCGGCCTGAAGGACGACGCAGAATCAGAGAAACCTCGCGATATGCTACGGCTTGTTTTGATAAATCATCGTATATAACCAAAGCATGTCTTCCGGTATCTCGGAAAAACTCGCCTATGGCAGCGCCCGCGAAAGGGGCGAAGTACTGCAAAGCTGCAGGGTCTGATGCATTGGCTGCTATTACTATAGTATATTCAAACGCTTGATGTCGTCTTAGGGTTTCGACAATAGAAGCTACAGTTGAGCCTTTTTGACCAATTGCCACGTAAATACAGTAAACCGGATTTCCTTCTTCGAAATTTTTTCGTTGATTAATGATTGTGTCGATAGCAATGCTGGTTTTTCCGGTTTGGCGGTCGCCTATTATAAGTTCACGTTGTCCAAGGCCAATGGGTATCATTGCATCAATGGCTTTTATCCCTGTCTGTAATGGCTGGTTAACGGGTTGTCGGAAAATCACTCCGGGAGCTTTTCTCTCTAATGGCATCTCAGTAAGATTGCCTTTAAATTCCCCTTTTCCATCTATTGGTTCACCCAATGGATTAATTACACGTCCCAACATACATTCACTAACCATAATTGAAGCCACGTGTTTTGTGCGTTTTACGGTGAAACCCTGTTTGATTTTATTGGTCGGTCCTAGCAAAACTGCGCCCACATTATCTTCTTCCAAATTCATAACTATGGCTTTCATGCCGTTTTCGAACTCAAGTAATTCATTGGCTTCGGCATTGTTTAGCCCGTAAATGCGTACCACGCCATCGTTAACCTGCAAAACACGACCTGTTTCATCGAACTGAACTCCGGAATCAATGCCTTTAAGCTGGCTGCGCAAAATTTCCGATACTTCGCTAACTTTTATCTGATTTGTCATTTAGTTTCTTATTTACAGGCAGTTATATGGTTTGGTATATTTATCTTTCATTTC
>CAYQWD010000209.1:0-4034 GCA_964420955.1 uncultured Paludibacter sp.
GGCATCCTTGTGAATTTCGAGCGCATCGCTGCCATATTCCAGGTCGTATTCGTATCTGTAAGTTTCAGAAGGCAGTTTGCCCGGTTTACGCAAAAGTACAAATCCGGCACCTAATTTATAAGCCAGAATACTTCCGAGTACAAAACCACGACTTTCAACACCCACTACTTTGGTAATGCCTTTGTCCTTATAATACTCATATAATTCGTCGGCAATAAATCTTAAAACTTTGGCATCTTTCAGCGCTGTTGAAATATCCTTGAATAAAATTCCCGGTTTTGGAAAATCGGGTACGTTGCGTATCGACGCAATTACTTGTTCTATGTTCATGCTTTTTTAAATATTTTCCAATAATCTTTTAATCACAACCTGAGCTGAGATTTCGCGGTTGGCTGCTTCGGGAATTACAATTGAGCGCGGACCTTCGATTACTTCGTCGGTCACAATCATATTGCGTCTTACGGGCAGACAGTGCATAAAGCGGGCATTGTTGGTTACGGCCATTTGTCGATCGCTCACTGTCCACGAACGGTCGGTACTCAGAATTTTTCCGTAATTCGGATCCTGATAAGCAGCCCAGTTCTTGGCGTAAATAAAATCGGCACCTTCAAAAGCTTTCATTTGATCATATTCCACACGCGCACCGCGCACAAATTCAGGTGCAAGTTCGTAACCTTCGGGATGTGTAATTAAAAAATCCACATTGGCTTCATTCATAAAGTCGGCAAAGGAATTCGGAACTGCCTGTGGCAATGCTTTTGGATGAGGTGCCCATGTTAAAACCACTTTCGGACGGGGCGTTTCTTTGTATTCTTCGATGGTAATGAGGTCGGCAAAAGCCTGCAAAGGATGCGAAGTGGCACCTTCCATGCTGAAAACCGGTTTTCCTGAATATTTGATAAACTGATTGATAATTGTTTCCTGATAGTCGAACTCCTTGCTTTCGAACTGAGCAAATGCACGTACCCCAATTACATCGCAATAACTTGCCATCACTGGAATAGCTTCAAGGATATGTTCGGGTTTGTCGCCATCCATTACCACACCACGTTCGGTTTCAAGTTTCCATGCTCCCGCATTTACGTCGAGCACCATAGTGTTCATTCCAAGGTTCATTCCTGCCTTCTGAGTGCTAAGGCGGGTGCGTAAACTGGAGTTGAAAAAAACCATCAAAAGTGTTTTGTTTTCGCCCAAATGCTTGTAAGCAAAACGGTTTTTCTTTATTTCTAAAGCTTCTTTTATTGCCTCCTGCAAATTGCCGAGGTCTTTTACGTTCGTATATGTTTTCATGTCAAACTGTTTTTTTTACCGCAGAGGGCGCTGAGATTTCGCAAAGAAGAATATCTGTTTTGAAGTAAACTTTACGAAAGTCAGTGATATCTTATTTGATTATTATTAGCTACTTAGAATATTTTTTGCAAAACAAGAAACAAAGTTACAAATTATTTGCGATTCTTTTTAAACCATCAACCAGTCTCAGAACATTAAAGTTGATTAGTAGGCCAAGTTTACAACCTGATAATTTTAAATATGTAATCATTTGAGCAATGTGCATATCGTTTAAAGCTTCTACCGATTTTAATTCAACGATTACTTTTTTCTCAACCAATAAGTCTAATCTATATCCAATGTCCAGTTTTACATCTTTGTAAATCAACGGAAGTGGCTTTTGTTTTTCAACGAATAACCCAAGTTGTTTTAACTCGTAAAAAAAACATTCCTCATAGGCACTTTCAAGCAAACCCTGACCAAGCGATTTGTGAACCTGAATTGCACAACCAATAATTTTTTCAGATAATTGATTTTCAGTCATAGTTATTGTGGTTTTTTCTTTGCGAAATCTCAGCGCCCTCTGCGGTTAAAAGAGGTTTATTTTGGTTCCATCACAATTAACGGTACCAGCATTTCTTCGAGCGAAATTCCACCATGTTGAAATGTGTTTTTATAATAACTCACATAATGGTTGTAGTTGTTCGGGTACGCAAAAAAGTCATCGTTGCCGGCAAAAATATAGGTTGAACTTACATTCGGACTTGGTAAACCGATTTTATTCGGTTGCGTAATCTCAAAAACTTCTTTTTTATTATAACTTAGATTTTTACCTACTTTGTAACGAAGATTAACATTCGTATTTTTGTCGCCAATCACTTTTATCGGATTATCCACTCTGATAGTGCCGTGATCGGTAGTGAAAATCACCTTGTGTCCGCGTCGGGCAATTGCCTTCATAAGTTCATAAGTTGGCGAATGTCTGAACCAGGAAAATGTGAGCGAACGATAAGCCTGTTCATCGTTGGCCAGTTCGCGCATCATTTTCGATTCGGTGCGGGCGTGCGAAAGCATGTCGATAAAGTTCAGCACAATTACGTTCAACTGGTTGCTGTCGAGGCGAGGAAGGTGCTCGATAAGTTTTTCGCAATATGAGGATTCGTTTACCTTGTGATATGAAAATGTATAGTTTTTACGAAAACGGCGAATTTGTGTTTCAATCATATCTTTTTCGTTCAGGTTTTTACCTTCTTCCTCTTCTTCGTCGACCCAGAGATGAGGGAACATTTGCTGGATCTGCAAAGGCAAAAGTCCCGAGAATATGGCGTTTCGTGCATATTGCGTAGCTGTGGGAAGTATGCTGCTATACATTCCTTCATCTGTGAAAGTAAACATCTCACTCATTAATTCACGAATCACTTTCCACTGATCGAAGCGGAAATTGTCGACCAGAATAAAAAATACTTTTTCGCCTTTATCGAGTAGTGGAAATACCTTGGTTTTGAAAATGTCCGGGCTGAGCAAAGGACGTTTTTCGGGCTGCTCGAACCATGACTGATAGTTACGTTTTACAAATTTATTGAAAGTGTTGTTAGCCTCGGTTTTCTGCATTCGGAGCATTTCGTCCATGCCGTTGTCGGTTTCTGCAAGCTCCAACTCCCAGTAAACAAGCTTTTTATAAACTTCAACCCAATTGTCGTGGGTAAGCGAATCGTTAATTTGCATTCCAATTTTCCAAAATTCCGATCGGTATGACGAAGTTGTATGCTCTGTAACTATTTCTTTTTTATTGATATTTTTCTTGATTGTAAGCAGTATCTGGCTTGGATTCACCGGTTTGGTAAGGTAATCGGAAATTTTGTTGCCAATGGCCATGTTCATAATGTTTTCCTCTTCGCTTTTAGTAATCATGACCATAGGAACGTCAGGATCAATATCCTTGATCAAAGCCAACGTAGCAAGTCCACTCAGTCCGGGCATGTTTTCGTCGAGAAAAATGATATCGAACGATTCTTTCTGACAAAGTTCCACCGCATCTTTCCCATTGGTTGCAGTTACTACTTCGTAACCTTTTTCTTCGAGGAACAATACATAAGCCCGGAGCAAATCAATTTCATCATCAGCCCAAAGAATTCTTTCTTTTTTCATAATTTTCAAACCCTAAATCCCCTGAAAGAGATTCAAATTAGTAATTTATAATTTGTATTTCACAAAATCAAAAATTTCCCAAGTCCTTTCTGTGAGACATGGGAGAAAGCTTTTTATTTCAAATAATACTCCTGCATAAACTCAAGATAGGTACGAAGTGCATTTTCCTGTACCATAATATTGAGATTTGCCTGCGTTCCTATAAGATTTCTATAACTTGCATCGCCCATATTCTGGAATAATGATCTTTCGCGTACTATGCGCAGTAAATACGATTTGGCCAGATTCACATCGTTAAACTGACCTATGATAACAAACTGCATTCGACCCATTGTTTCCAATGAAACTTTCAGGTTTATGATTCCAAAATTTTCAGCGTTATATTTATCGAAAACCTGTTTGGTTTTTTCGAAATCAATACTCCCCGAAACTATTGCAAGAGCAATAAAATGCGGTTGGTTTGGTTTGTAAGCAAATAAATTTTTAAACAACGGCGCTTCAGGTTCATTTTTTTCAGTTGCGGGTTGTGTTGTTGCAGTTGGTGTATTTGTATTGGCTCTCTGCTCAGGAACAACCGATTTTTCCGGAATACTTGTTGCTTTTTCAAGATATTCCCT
>CAYQWD010000209.1:4044-4333 GCA_964420955.1 uncultured Paludibacter sp.
CAAGTTTGTTGTCCTGATTGTTTGTGAGGATTGAGGATGTAGCTGACTTAGTCTCCTGTGTTTTAGGAATCGTGGGTTGTGTTTTTGGCGTCTGTTTACTCTGGCTGATTGTTGGAGTTTGGGTTTTAGTAGTTGAAGAAGCTACAATTTTAATTTCCGGTTTTACTGTAATAATTTTTTCGGCATGATAAGCCAGATAATCATTTAAGGTAAATACCGTACGCAACAATCCGTAATTATTTTCAGATATAATAATTTTCTGAATGCCAGGCTTATCAATCATATTTTT
>CAYQWD010000209.1:4343-5575 GCA_964420955.1 uncultured Paludibacter sp.
GAGAGGACGCATCACGTGGAGGCTCCTGCGAATTCATATTTTTCAGTTCATTATCATTCAAAATTGAATTAAGATACCATGAAGTTTCATCGTAGGTTTCGAAACCGGTAACCGAAAGTGAATTTTGCAAACTATCAATTTTTGCAACAACCAGATCGAAATCCTTCACCATAAAACGTGAAAAATTGAAAGCAGCGATTTTGTAAAGCAAATTATTTGTAAGCATATCATCAGCTTGTACAACAAGCAATAATCTGTGTCGTGATTCTTTTGATGCATCGAAATTTTGAGCTGTATTTCTTCCATCGGCATTCTGATAAACTTCTGAGCGCCGTGTAAGTAATGTACCTTGCGAAGTTCCTGCTTTCGATTCCTTTCCCTGCTTCATCAATGCCAGTATATCTTTCGACATTGAACTCACATCGCTCTCAGGGTAATTTGTTACCAACTCGTCGAGTGCTGATGCAAATTTTCCCTGATTTTCTGTTTTACCAATACTAAGTGCATTTAAAAACATAAATTTTGGCACAAGTTTCGATTGGGGATATTTATTGACAAACGCAGCAGTATTTTGTTTTACACTCTGAAATTTATTCTCATTAAACGCCTGATAAGTGGCATTATAAATAGAATCTTGCACCAGCAGCATTTCTTTTTGCAGTGCTAAGAAGTTTGGATTTAAAAGAAAATCTGCAAAGCGGGATTTTGGATAATTGCTGCGCAACGTGGTTCGCAGTGCTTGAGCCTGGTCATGCTTACCGAGCATTGTATTAAGTAAAAACATTTGAAACAAAGCTTCAGGAACTCGATCATCAGCAGGGAAGCGCGATGTGAATTCGTTAAAAGTATTGTTGGATATACCAAAATCCTCTATTTGATCTTTATAAATGAAACCCATTTTGAACAATGCATCGGCAATCATTTCGTTCGATTTTTTAATCTGAGCAGGTGTAACAGGAATCTGTTGCAGGTAAAACTTCGGATCTTTGTTATCAGAAATTACTTCTGAAATACTTTCAGAACCATTTGGAGACTGAACACTGTCGGTATTTGTAAATTCGGCTAAGGCTGTGTTTCTATCAATATTTTCTGCAAAAACCGCTGCTGATTTATTTATTCGTCTCCAGTTATCTTCAAGTTTACGCCTACCCCATTTTTTTTGAAAATCCTGTTGTCCCGATTTTATCAGGTTTGGATTATAAAAATACCAATCGGAACTGCCGCCCATACGG
>CAYQWD010000210.1:0-5525 GCA_964420955.1 uncultured Paludibacter sp.
GATAACCGCAGTAGCGAAAGTATTGAAAATGCTACAAACTAATTTTTTAAAACATTATTATTTTGACTAATAACCAACTCACAAAAATAATTCTCAAACCACGCAAAGAGGAAAGTTTGCTGCGTTTTCATCCCTGGGTTTTCTCGGGTGCAGTTCACAAAATTGAAGGAAAAGTTGCCGAAGGCGACCTTGTGGAAGTGTATGATTGTACAGGAAATTTTATAGCTGCCGGTCATTATCAGATTGGAAGTATTGCAGTAAGAGTTCTTACTTTTACTCCCGAACCGGTTGATAGTGAGTTTTGGTCACGCAGAATCGCGCTTGCTTATCAATTGCGCAAGTCACTCGGTCTGATATCAGCAACAAACAATACTTATCGTCTTGTACATGGCGAAGGTGATAATCTGCCGGGATTAATTATAGATGTATATGATGATACAGCCGTAATGCAGGCACATTCTGTAGGGATGCATTATGCAAAGGATTTTCTTGCTGAAGCTATTGTGAACTTTGTTTCAGGAGTAAAAAGCGTTTATTATAAATCAGAAACTACTTTGCCTTTTAAAGCTCCTGTCAATCCTGAAGATAGTTATATTTTTGGCAGCGATACAAAAAATTATATTGCCACAGAAAACGGATTGAAATTTAATATGGATTGGCTGAGAGGTCAGAAAACAGGATTTTTTGTTGACCAGCGCGAAAACCGCAAACTGCTCGAACAATACGCCAACGGACGAAATGTTCTCAATATGTTTTGCTATACAGGTGGATTTTCGGTATATGCGCTTCGCGGAGGCGCAAATCTTGTACATTCTGTGGATAGTTCGGCGAAAGCAGTTGATCTTGCAAACAAAAATGTTGAATTAAATTTTCCATCTGATACGCGTCATACCTCATTTGCCGAGGATGCATTTAAGTTTATGAACAATGCCGATAATGTTTACGACTTGATAATTCTTGATCCACCGGCATTTGCCAAACATCGCGAAGCGCTGCGAAACGCGCTGAAAGGCTATAAAAGGTTAAACGCCAAAGCTTTTGAGAAAATAAAGCCCGGCGGAATTGTATTCACTTTCTCATGTTCGCAGGTTGTAAGTCGCGAGCAGTTCAGGCTCGCTGTGTTTAGCGCTGCAGCCGAAAGCAAGCGTAATGTTCGCATACTTCATCAATTATCACAACCAGCCGATCATCCCATCAATATTTATCATCCCGAAGGCGAATATCTGAAAGGATTGGTGATTTGGGTAGAATAAAAAAAGCAGAAAAAAAATATTTTTTTCGGTCAAAAAGTGTAATTTTTTTTTGAGTACATACGGTTTGATGATACGTTTTATATGAAAGAAACATATTAAAAGTGAATCAGACAACCGAAAAATACATACTCAATTTTTTAACCGACGATGATTTTATAGCGTATATTGTTCATCCTACACATCAACTTGTAGAGCAATGGAGTAATTTTTTCAAAAAAAATCCATCACTCAATATTTATGCACAAAAAGCGCGTTCAATTATTTCCGGCGAAGTTCAAATAGAAGAAAATCTGAGTGAATTCGAATTGCTCGAATTAAAAAAGAAAATAATTGAGAATTGCAGTATATTAATAAGCAATTAAAAAAAAACTTTCAACAAAATTAAAAATCTGCCCAAGCAATATGCTTATGGCAGATTTTTTTTAAAATTTCACTCCCAAAGCCACCACTAAATGACAGGGAAATCATTAAAGCGCGCATGCATAATGATTAAAAAATAAAAATAATCCGTTGAAAATTTGGCTGATACCTTTTAAATTTTGTTATTTTGCACCCGAATTCACCCAAATATACAATTTAAACCAGCAAAATGTCAAAAAATCTTGTAATAGTTGAGTCTCCGGCAAAAGCCAAAACTATCGAAAAATTTCTCGGAGCTGATTTTCAGGTGATGTCGAGTTTCGGACACATACGCGATTTATCTGAAAAGGGCATAGGTATTGATTTTCAAAACAATTATAAACCGGAATATGTAGTTTCGTCCGATAAAAAGAAGCTTGTATCCGATTTACGTAAAGCTGTGAAAGATAAGGATACGGTTTGGCTTGCTTCCGATGAAGACCGTGAAGGAGAGGCTATTGCATGGCATTTGTACGAAGAACTTCAGCTAAAAAAAGATAACACAAAACGCATTGTTTTTCACGAAATCACCAAAAATGCTATTCTGAATGCCATTGAAAATCCCCGCGATATTGATATAAATCTGGTTGATGCCCAACAGGCTCGCCGCGTGCTCGATCGCATTGTTGGTTTCGAACTTTCGCCCGTTTTGTGGAAAAAAATTAAGCCATCGTTATCCGCCGGAAGAGTTCAGTCAGTGGCTGTACGTTTAATTGTAGAGCGTGAGCGCGAAATAAATCAGTTTGTTTCAGAAGGCTCTTATCGTGTTAACGCAGTTTTTAGCACTTTTGACATTGCCGGAAAACCGGTTCAGTTGAAAGCAGAATTGAATCAGCGGTTTGCAACCAAAGTTGAAGCCAATGCTTTTCTCGAAACATGTAAGAAATCGGAATTTTCTATTTCCGATGTGGTTACCAAACCCGCAAAAAAATCGCCTGCGCCACCATTTACCACTTCTACATTGCAGCAGGAAGCTGCACGTAAACTTGGTTTTTCAGTTTCGCAAACCATGCTGATAGCCCAGCGACTGTACGAAAACGGAAAAATTACCTATATGCGTACCGATTCCGTTAATCTATCGACACTTGCCATAAATACAGCAAAAGCAGAAATAGAGAACATGGCGGGCGCCAAATATGTGAAAATCCGCAAATTTAGCAATACATCAAAAGGAGCTCAGGAGGCGCACGAAGCCATACGCCCGACTTATATGAATGCTCGGACTATTGATGGCAACGCGCAGGAAAAAAAGCTGTACGAGTTAATCTGGAAACGTACCATTGCTTCGCAAATGGCAGATGCTGAGCTTGAAAAAACATCTATTTATATAAATATATCCGAAAGTAAACTACAGTTTGTTGCCACAGGTGAGGTCATAGTTTTCGATGGTTTTCTGAAAGTTTATCTCGAATCCACTGATGAAGATCAGGATGAAGATAACGAAAGTATCCTTCCTTCAGTGAAAATGGGTGAAAAACTGTCGGCTGCCGAAATTGAAGCGCGTGAGCGTTTTACACAAAAGCCGGCACGTTACAGCGAAGCTTCGCTGGTTCGTAAACTCGAAGAACTCGGTATTGGTCGTCCTTCGACTTATGCTCCTACCATTTCTACCATCCAGAACCGGCAATATGTGGAAAAAGGTGATCGACCGGCCGAACAGAGAGATTTTACGGTAGTTAAACTGAAACACGGTAAAATTTCCGAAACAAAAAAACATGAAAATTTCGGCGCCGAAAAATCAAAACTTTTTCCCACTGATATCGGAATAGTTGTTAACGATTTTCTGACCGAATATTTCCCTGATATTCTGAACTACAATTTCACTGCAGAAGTTGAAAAGGAATTCGACGAAATAGCCGAAGGAAATATTCGATGGACAGCCGCAATTGATAAGTTTTACAAGCAGTTTCATCCCGTTGTGGAAGATACGCTGAAAAACTCTGAACGGAAAGTTGGCGAACGCATACTTGGAGTCGATCCACAGAGCGGACGTCAGCTTTCGGTAAAAATCGGTCGTTTCGGACCCATTGCGCAAATCGGAACTGCCGATGAAGATGAAAAACCTGTTTTTGCATCGCTTCGTCGCGATCAATCCATTGAAAGCATTACATTGGAAGAAGCTTTGGAGTTATTCAAACTGCCACGTACGATTGGAGTTTTCGAGGAAAAAGAAATGATTGTGGCAATAGGCAGATTTGGCCCTTATATCAGACATAGTGGCGCATTTTATTCAATTCCCAAAACTGATGACCCGATGTCGATAACGGATGATAGAGCAATTGAAATAATTATTGCTAAACGTGAAGCCGAAAAAAATAAAACAATTGCCAAATTGGGCGAAAATGGTGAAATTCTGGTTTTGAACGGTCGTTTCGGACCCTATTTTACCTGCGATGGAAACAATTATAAAATTCCGAAAGGTACCGATGCCGCTTCACTGACCTTTGAGAAATGTAAGGAGATGATGGCTGAACAGGGAGAAACCAAACCGAAAAACGGGAAAAAAGGTAGTTTAGCAAAAAAGAAAACATCTAAGAGTAAAAAATAATTTCGAATACAATTAAAAGAAACCGAAATGAGAAAAAATATTTTGATAATAATTTTAGCAATCATTTTATTGCCGCTCACCGCTCAGAAAAACCTGGTGTTAACCGAAGGAAGCCCTGTTTTTGTGTATGCGCTCCCAAAAACCGTGTTGTGTTTCGATGTGGAAGTTGAGAAAGTTACACAAACACCCGGACAGTTTTTTCAGTATTCGCAGCGTTACCTTGCCACAACCGATGTGATTACCGAAGAAAAAATAAGTTATCGCATTAAAAGTATAAATCTTTATACAAAAGCCATAGCTGATCCTGCTCGTACTTTTAAAATTGAAATGAAAACTGCCGTAAATTATCCGGTGCTAAATCAGCAGGGAATAATTTGCGGTGTAAATATATCATTGCCCGAGGTTAAAAAGCACGAAACAAAAAATATCCGTAATGAAAATGAGAAATCAGTTCACAATACTTTATTGCCGCTTGGTGAGGAATTTATGATGGCAGGCTCTACAGCAAAACTTGCCGAAGGAGCTGCCAAACAAATTTACCGTATTCGCGAAAGTCGCATGATGCTGCTTGGCGGCGATATGGAATCGCAACCATCGGACGGAAAAGCATTGAATGCAATGCTCGAAGGGCTTGAGCGTGCCGAGGGTGAACTCACTTCGCTCTTTGTTGGAAAAACAAAATCCGAAACAAAAACTCACACTATTGCGTATATCCCCGACTCTGCGGTAATCAATAAAGTACTTTTCCGCCTTTCAACGCATCGCGGACTGGTTGATGCCGCCGATTTGGGCGGAGCGCCGTTTTACATAAATATTGCTCCTGAAACGCTGAAAACTCAGGCACCTGATTCGAAAAGTAAGCCTGAAAAAATCGGTTTTTATACTGTTTTGCCGGCAGTAACAAAATTAAATATCACTGATGGTGCAAAAATTTATCTTGAAAAAGAATTGCAAATTCCACAGTTGGGAATTTTGGTGCCGGTTTCAGACAAAATATTGAATCAAAGGAATGTGAAAATTTCAATTGACAATAATAACGGTCGGTTGTTAAGTATAAAATAAGTATTTAATGAAAAATGTGATTAATACATTAAAACCGAAAGTTATTCGAAAATTAAAAAAATACTTATTGAAAATTCCGATTCTGATAGAATCCATATTTGATAAAAGTTATTTACATCCCGATGTCCCAATGTCATCAATGGTAAGTCATGAGAATTGGGAAGAGTATTTATACCAAATTGGGAATAATCCGGGTTTCAGAATTTTGGGCGTATAGGTCAAAATGGTTGTTAAAAAAGTGTTAATGATTTCAAGAGGTCAAA
>CAYQWD010000211.1:0-5512 GCA_964420955.1 uncultured Paludibacter sp.
GTTAATTTTTAAACATCAGTTTATCAGGCAATTAATTACTTGCGAAAGTTGAGTTACAAGAAAATTTGAGAAGTTTTATATAACAATGGAGTCGATATAAAATAGCACAATGTGTATTAAATCAGGCTGTTATGTGTTGACGCGTTTATTATTCTAAAAAGAAAAATTTAAATACTCAACGCGAAGGAGGCAAAGTTTTCAATTTTTACAACAACGTGCCGATAACCCGATTCTTTAATAAAAAATGCGAAGAAGATAGTTTAAATATAACTCTTTGAATCTTCGCATCTTTGTGTTCACCATAATACTTTTATAACTAACTATTGAACATATAAGCCAAAACACTAAAATCCTTAAAAAACTTCCAAAATTTTTTTTTGTAAAAGAAAGTAACAGAGCAGTTGTATATTTATTCACAAATATATCTGTTGAACTTTTCAATTTTTTTACACCCCTTTTTATTAGATAATAACTCAAACATAAGAATAATTTCATAATATTATTATGTGATATATTTTGTCCACCGAAAGGGACAAATTATCTACTTTAAAAAAACAAGAATGCTGTACATTTGTAAATCAGCAATTTTTTATCATTGAAATTTTTGAAAATTCCCTATATGATATGAACGTAAAACAAAATTTTATCTTGTTAGTACTTTTTGCAAGTACTTTTCAAACCCTGTTTTCTCAAACCGATTACACTTCGAGAATTTCTAATCCCGATTTTGAAACCGGAAATTCGAGCGGTTGGAACTGGACTGGCGCTACGGGTTATGCATGGCTTGGACCCAACACCGATGGCGATGCTACCAAAAGCGGCTCGTTTATTAACGGACTTTGGAACGCCAGCATTGGCGATGTGGAATTCTCGCAGAAAATTTCGGGATTGCCCATCGGAACGTATCAGATATCTGCCCTAATGACCGTAAACAGCAACAGAATTACAAATCAGCGGTTGTTTGCAACCTCGGGTACAAGCACAAAATCGACACTTTACGCTCATTCAACACATCCAGCTTACAAAGTCGGTAATTTAAACATTTTGGCAACTGCCGAAACCTGTTCATTTGCGGGGCTGCCTGAATCTTCGCTCGAAAACGGACCGTTTTACAATTTGTCTGTCATTCAACAAATATCTGATGGTACACTTACTATGGGAATTCGGGTAAGCGGAAAATCGACTGCAAAAGGGTATGATTTTTCGCATACTGCGAGGGGCGATGCCGGTTTTTTTAAATTCGACCATTTTCGCTTAACCGAAGTTTCTGACGTTGCAACGCTCGATAATATTACATTAAGCAGCGGATTTCTTAATTCAGCTTTTTCGCCGAATGTTTTTTCTTATACAGCCACATTGCCTGAGGGAATAAATTCAATAACACCTGAAGTAAAACCAACAGTTCCCGGAGTTAAAATCCGTGGTTTGGAAACTGTAGATATTTCGTTAGGGCAGGGAACTTCTGCTATTACAGTTACTGCACTGAACGGAACGACTGAAAAAACCTATACCATTCATTACAAAGTGGCAAAAACTGAAACTGGAGCTCAGCAGGACAAACTTTACACAGATAATTTCCCTCTGAAGGATGTTACTTTGCTCGAAAGCCCATTCAGGCATGCTTTGATGCTGAATATTGAAACCCTTCTGAAATATGATACTGACCGCCTACTTGCACCATATCGGAAAGTAGCAGGTCTTAGTGTTAAGGCTGCAAGTTATGCAAACTGGATAGGACTCGATGGTCATATCGGAGGACATTACCTTTCGGCATTAGCTATACATTATGCAGCTACCGGAAATTTAGAATGCAAAAACCGTATGGATTATATGGTTGCCGAACTCAAAGCATGTCAGGAAGCTAACAATTCAAATTTTCCTGCATGGGGTGTTGGTTATGCAGGTGGTGTTCCCTCCAGTGCAAATGTATGGTCAACTTTTAAAAACGGGAATTTTAGCGCTTACAATGCTGCTTGGGTGCCATGGTACAATTTACACAAGACTTATGCCGGATTGCGCGATGCATGGCTGTATGGCGGAAACCTAACTGCCAGAAATGTATTTCTGGCATTTTGCGACTGGGCAATCTCAATTACATCGCAACTGACCGATGCACAAATGGAAACCATGCTTAATGTTGAACACGGAGGAATGAATGAAATTCTGGCCGATGCTTATCAAATCACAGGTTCAGCCAAATATCTTACAGCAGCCAAAAGGTTTTCGCATAAAGTGATATTGAACAATATGGCAGGCAGGATTGATAACTTGGATAATATGCATGCAAACACACAAGTTCCAAAAGCTGTAGGAATTGCCCGAATTGCCGAAGTTTCAAAAGATGCAACCTATACTCGAGCTGCTGAATTTTTCTGGCAAACAGTTACATCCAAGCGGAGCCTTGCATTCGGGGGTAACAGTCGTCAGGAATATTTTCCTCCTGCATCGGCTTGTATTGACTACATACATTCGGTAGAAGGTCCTGAATCGTGTAACTCTAACAATATGCTTAAACTTACACAGGATTTATTCCGAATGAAACCGCAGGCAATTTATGCTGATTATTTTGAACGCACTTTACTCAATCACATTCTTTCTACACAACATCCAACGCATGGTGGTTATGTGTATTTTACACCTGCCCGACCGCAACATTATCGTGTTTATTCAACCCCTAATCAGGCTATGTGGTGCTGCGTTGGAACAGGTATGGAAAATCACGGCAAATATGGTGAATTTATTTATACTCACCGAAACGACTCGCTGTATCTGAATTTATTTATTGCTTCGGAACTCAACTGGGAGCGCAAGGGGGTGAAAATCAGACAGGAAACTGCTTTTCCTGAAAGTGAAATTACCAGACTGAAAATTGAAACTCCAACGCCAGTGAAATTTACTCTTATGGTACGTTCGCCAGGCTGGGTGAAAACCGGAAAAATGAAAATTGTGGTAAATACAGATACTATCAAAATGGCTTCAACACCGCAAACCTATATCGGAATAAACCGTACTTGGAATAATAGAGATTCGGTAACGATTCTTTTGCCGATGCAAAACAGTATTGAGCAATTGCCAAATGTACCGCGCTATGTTGCTTTGATGCACGGTCCGGTGCTTTTGTGTGCGAAAACAGGAACGGAAAATCTCACAGGTCTGTTAGCTGACGACAGTAGATGGGGACATATAGCCAACGGCCCGCTCATGCCACTCGATAAAGCACCTGTACTGGTTGGCGATAGAAGTTCATTATCAGAAAAAATCAAAAAAGTAGAAGGTGAATCTCTCACTTTTAAAACAGAAAACTTGTTTGGAAATGATATGGATTCATCACTTAAACTTCAGCCTTTTTACAAAATACACGATGCCCGCTACATGATGTATTGGTTAAATCTTACCAAAGATCAGTACCAATCGGTACTCGACAGTTTAGCTCTGGTGCAAAAAGCAGAACTGGAACTGGAGTTGCGAACACTGGATAAAGTAGCTCCCGGACAACAGCAACCCGAAGTGGATCATAAAATGCAAACGCTCAATTCCTATACAGGTACACACATGAACGAATTCTGGCGCGATGCCCGTAATGGTGGCTTTATTAGCTACAGTATGCTCACTAAAAGCAAATCAGATTTAACGCTCATGGTTCGTTATTGGGGAAGTGAATCGGGTAGTCGAAACTTTTTTATTCAGATAGATGGAACGACCATTGCAACGGAAAATATCGTGGGTAAATGGAATAAAAACGAATTTGTGAATGTAGAATATGCAATCCCAAACAATCTGATAGCAGGCAAGGATACAGTAACTGTTAAATTTCAGGCTGTTAACAGCAGCAATATTGCTGGAGGGATTTTTTATGTCCGCCTTTTACAGCCATTGCCAGTTTCGGTTTTGGATGATATAGATTTAAAACAAAAATTTAAAGTATTTTCAAGTAGAGATTCATTAAAAATCGACAATCTGGGTTCTTGTACAAATATCTCGATTTTTGACAAAAGCGGCAAACAAGTAAAGGATATTCATACACATGCACAATCTGTTTCAGTGAGCACTAAAACCGGATTTTATTTACTCAAAATTGTGTCCGATGGTGAAACGCAAATTAGTAAAGTGTTGGTAAAGTGAGTGTAAAACAAAATTAACTGGTTATTTTTAATAGTAAACAGGCAATTTATGCAAAAAACCTGACGGGAAAAAATTTCCTGTCAGGTTTTTTGTATCCGGTAAAATCAGTTTGATATTCCATGGAAAACAGAGAATTCTCACATTTCTGAAAAATAATCAGTAATTGTGTAAAATTTTTTTATCTTGCAATCACAATTCTTTCAACTATGGAATGATTTTTAGAAGTCCCTCGCAGTAAATAAACTCCTTCGGGGAGGCTGCTCACATTCATTTCCACGAGGTCGACTTGATTTGTATTTTTCGACATCAGCAGTTTTCCGGACATGCTGTAAACTGCCAAATGCGTAAGTTCGGCTGCCAAATTGGGAGTTAATTTCACTTTCAAAACATCGTTGACAGGAACTGGCAAAACAGACATTTTTTCATTTTTATCGAAATCATTAAACCCAACCGACGAAAACACACCTGCAATTTGAGCTATGGTTTCGGTAGAAATTTCGTGATTATATATTCTAAAATCATCGAGATACGCACTGAGCAAAGGATTCGCTGAATTCTGACTTCTTCCGATATAATTAAGCACAGGTTTAAAATCAGAGGGACGAATGGTGATAGTTTTCGATTCGGAAACTTGTGTGCCATTTATAAATAGCCGCACACCCTTAGTGCCAATAGTTACTGCTACATGTGTCCATTTAAAATATGGAACAGCTGGAGCCGATAAAGCCTGTTCAATGCCATCTTTCTTGATGGCAAAGCGCATTTGAGCAATATTTGTTCGCGGTGCAAGATACATATATTCATTCGCATCGTTTCCGAAATCAAATATGCGCTGCCATGCTGAAGCTCCACGGAAATATATCCAAGTTGCAATCGTCATTTCGTTGTGATTGGCAATATTGTAAGGTAACTGCAGGAAGGCATTTGTTCCGTTAAGCGAGACCCCGGAACCAACTTTTCCTTCTACAAATGATATGTTTGAAGATTGTGCAGCATGATTCAGGTGAATTGTACTGTCCGATGTTTCTCCTTCGAAAGTAAAACGGGCTATCATGTCGGCATTTCCATTTGAACCGGACGAAACAACGTCTGAATAACCTGAACTATTTAAGGAACTATCGACCGCTTTTACGCTATAAAAATAAGTTTTCCCTGTTTCTACTGTATTGTCAACAAAAATATTCGATTTCACTTTGCGACCAATAGTGTTAAATGGTCCTTTTTCGGATTCTGCACGAAAAATAGTATATTCAATTACATCTGATTCCGGTGAAACATTCCAAACTAGCTTTACCGAAGTTGCCTGAGCTAATGCTTGCAGGTTTGTTGGATTAGCCGGCGCCACATAATCAATATTTGCATCGATGGATAAAAATTTCCACATCTGGTT
>CAYQWD010000212.1:0-3152 GCA_964420955.1 uncultured Paludibacter sp.
AACAAAATCACAAATTAAACCTGGCGAAACACTTGTGTTTGCAGCATCGTACGAAATGAGTGGTATGATGACAAACATCGCGCAGGTAACAATGAAAACAAGCACTGTGAATACTACAAAAAACAGTTATCTGCATTTAAGAATTGAAGCAGTAACCTTTAATAAATGGGATTCTTATTTCAAAATCAGAGATTTTTACGAATCATACGTTCATCCTGTTTCATTAAAACCTTCTATTTATAAAAGAAATGTACTGGAAGGTAATTATACAAAAACCGAAAAATATGTTTTTTCATCAAATGGTACTGCAGTTAACAGCACATGGCAAAAGAAAAAACGCCCTGAAGTTAATAACTCATTTACTATCGGAGTAAACACAATTGATGTTGTTACTTTGAGTTATAAAATTAGAACTGTAGATTTCAGCAAACTAAAACCCGGGCAGCAGTTAAGCTACACGATAGTATTCGATGAAAAGGAATATCCCGTAAGCATTAAATATATGGGAAAAGAAACTGTGAATGCAGGTAATTTAGGGAAAAAAGAATGCTACAAAATATCAATAGGAGCAAAAACCGACAAATTGAAAGGTACAGATAAAAATTTAATGTGGCTCACAGCAGATACAAAAAAAATTCCCTGTCAGATAAAATTTAGCATTCCCGTTGGTGTGGGACAGTTATTATTAACCAATGCATCAGGAATTTAACATGAGAAAAACACTTGTAATACTTTCAATTTTTTCCATTATCGGGCTTGTTTTCATTATTTTACCAATGGGAACACTCGCTTTTACAGTAGTTTTACCTGCCATGGTTTTTGCAATAATGGCATTTTTTTTCAGTAAAGAAAATTCCAAAAAACTTCCAAAATGGCTTTTAATTGTAACTTTAACGTTGTTTTTAGCAGTTCTGGCTAAAGAAGTACTCTTAAATGACAAAGTGGCAAAAGATACGAATTTTATTCAGGAAAAGGAAAAGTCGATGCAAGAAGCACAGAAGGAATTGGAAGAAATTGAGGGACTGGAATGAGTTTAGAATCGTTACATTATTGCTAACAAAAAAACTTACAAGTTTTTTGTTGAAATTCAAAATTACAAAAACTATAGCTGCACTCATTTCAAGATTAAAAAAAATAATGAGTTTTTTTAAACATTATTTTTACGAGCTACATTAACATCAAAAGGCAAACAATCTTCAACTCTTCACTTCGGATAATATTCATTATTCCGGCATTATAAATCGCCATTGTTTCGATTGCCATTCTTCGCCGGCATAAGCAATTCCTTTACGCACAGATGTTTTATAATCCGTTATTTCGGGCGCATCTTCTATAGTAATACGTTCTGAATGAAGCAAATCTTCGCCATAAAAACTTTTGTCAATTTTCAACACACGAGCTGCCCTGCCTGAACCACTCACAAAATTCAAACCGCATATAAGCACTGCCTCAGGATGGTTTTCAGATCCGGTAACAACATTTAACATCCAGTGAATACCATAAATAAGATAAACATATATTTTTCCACCTTCAGCATACATAATTTGGTTTCTGGCAGTACGACCTTTGCTTGCATGACAGGCTTTGTCTTCTTCTCCAAAGTAAGCCTCTGTTTCTGTAATTACATACTTTGATACGGTCCCATCATCCAAAGTGCGTATTATGATTTTGCCCAGCAACTTGTGCGCAACTGTAACTGCATCTTCCAAAAAAAAACTACGCTGAAGTTTTTTCATATTGATTTGCAAATCTGTATTTTATAAAATTATTAATTAGATTTTTTACCCTGAAAAACAGATTAATTTCCATTTGCTACAAACCCCCTGCAAATATAAATATAATGTTAAAAACTATGATAAAAAAAACTTCATATCAGATATTTGATATTTCAAACTAAAACTGTATCTTTGCAGTCCGTTTATTATCCATAAACATACATTGGTTTCAACCAGTGCAAATAGCTTGTTTTTGTGCCGATTAGCCTCTCCAAAAGTAAGTATATCACAGGTAAAAAATCATAAATTATTAATAGTAAAAATAATTTTTAAACGTGGATACATTAAGTTATAAAACCATTTCTGCCAATAAAGCAACCGTGCAGAAAGAATGGGTTTTGGTTGATGCAACTGACCTGGTATTAGGTCGGATGGGATCGAAAGTTGCCAAACTGTTGCGTGGCAAATACAAACCAAATTTTACACCGCACGTTGACTGTGGCGATAACGTAATAATTATCAATGCAGAAAAAGTGCAACTGACAGGCAACAAATGGACAGACAGAGTTTACCTGCGTCACACGGGGCATCCGGGTGGTCAGCGCGAAACCACGCCTGCAAAAATAATGGCTCAAAGTCCTGAAAAACTGATTAAAAAAGTAGTTAAGGGCATGTTACCCAAAAATCGTCTGGGAGCACAACTTTTAGGCAATCTTTATGTATTCGGTGGTGCCGAACACAATATGCAGGCTCAGAAACCAAAACAAATCGATTTAAACTCACTTAAATAAACAACATGGAAGTAGTAAATGCCTTAGGAAGAAGAAAAGCGGCTGTTGCCCGTGTTTTTGTAAGCGAAGGAAGCGGAAAAATTACTGTCAACAAGCGTGAATTTACATCATATTTTCCATCGCCACTTTTGCAATATGTTGTAAAACAACCATTGAACAAATTAGGAGTTGATGGAAAATACGACATAAATGTAAATCTTAATGGTGGAGGTTTCAAAGGTCAGTCAGAAGCATTGCGCCTTGCCATATCACGCGCTTTGGTAAAAATCAATCCCGAAGACAAACCGGCGTTGAAATCAGAAGGATTCATGACACGCGACCCGCGCGAAGTTGAACGGAAGAAACCCGGACGTCCAAAAGCCCGTATAAGATTCCAGTTCTCGAAACGCTAAAATTATTTACCAATTTTCGATTTACCATTTACCATTTCAGTATGCGGTTTAATTTCCAAACAGTAAATGGTAAATGAATAAATAGTAAATGGATTTGGTTTAGTATCTAAATTTCCGGGACTCATAGCAAATCAATATGGCTACCCCGAAATTGGTTTCTGTACAAAGAAGAAAGTAAACAAATAATAAAACAAAAAAATGTCTTTAACAAATTTCGAACAACTATTAGAAGCAGGTTGTCACTTTGGACACCT
>CAYQWD010000212.1:3162-5502 GCA_964420955.1 uncultured Paludibacter sp.
ATGGAATCCGGCAATGGCTCCGTACATTTTTATGGAACGTAACGGCATTCATATTATCGACTTGCACAAAACAGTAATCAAAATTGATGAAGCTGCAGCAGCGCTGAGAAGCATTGCAAAATCAGGCAGGAAAGTACTTTTTGTAGCTACAAAAAAACAGGCAAAGGATGTAGTAGCCGAAAGAGCCAAACAAGTACAAATGCCTTATATTACAGAACGTTGGGCAGGAGGAATGCTTACCAATTTCCCTACTATCCGAAAAGCTATCAAAAAAATGACAACGATTGATAAAATGACAACCGATGGAACATTTGATAACATTTCGAAACGCGAAAAACTGCAGATAGCACGTCAACGCGAAAAACTTGAAAAAAACCTTGGTTCAATTGCTGATCTGAGCCGTTTGCCTTCCGCTATTTTCGTTGTTGATGTTATGAAAGAACAAATTGCAGTGAAAGAAGCGCAACGTCTGGGTATTCCTGTTTTTGGTATAGTGGATACCAACTCAAATCCAAACGGAATCGATTTTCTGATACCTGCCAACGATGATGCAACAAAATCTGTTGACGTAATTTTGGAAGCAATGATTAAAGCAATTCAGGAAGGATTGGAAGAACGCAAGATTGAAAAAGTTGACACCGAAGCAGCAGAAGCGCCCGTTGTAAAAGAAAAAAAATCTCGCATTTCAAAACGTCCGCGTACTCAGAAAGAAGATGACGAAGCTTTGAATGCAAATGTTGTTAAAAAATTCATAAAAGAAGAAGAAGAAGAATAACCCCTAACCCCAAAAGGGGAATATTGGGTATAAAAAGGGTTACGGGTTATGATTTAGTTGTAGCTTGTAACTCATTTTTTTAAATAACACTTTGTCTTTGAAGGAGACAATTTTTTTGACATTTTAAAATTAAATATATTCACTTTCGCTATCTTACTCCCCTTTAGGGGTTGGGGGTAGAGTTATAAAAAACACTATATTATGGCAGTAACAATGGCAGATATTTCGAAATTGCGTACAATGACAGGCGCCGGAATGATGGACTGTAAAAACGCTCTTATCGAAGCTGAAAACGATTTTGAAAAAGCAATTGAAATAATTCGCAAAAAAGGACAGGCTGTAGCAGCCAAACGCAGCGACCGTGAAGCATCGGAAGGTTGTGTTTTAGCAGCTGCCAAAGAAGGTTTTGCAGCTATCATAGCGCTTAAATGCGAAACTGACTTTGTAGCGAAAAATGCAGATTTCATTGCACTTACACAAAGCATCCTTGATAAAATTATGGCAGCCAAACCTGCAAATCTCGATGAAGTAAAAGCTTTAACAATTGATGGCAGAACAATTGGCGAGCTTGTTACAGACCGCTCAGGTGTAACGGGCGAAAAAATGGAACTTGACTATTATGAGTTTGTTGAAGGTGGAACAACTACATCGTACATTCACCCAGGAAATAAATTAGCAACAATTGTAGCATTTGCAGAAAAAGACGCATCATACGAAACTGTACGCGGCGTGGCTATGCACATTGCTGCAATGTCGCCAGTAGCTATCGATGAATCTGCTGTACCTCAAAAAGTAAAAGATAATGAACTTGCAGTTGCTATCGAAAAAACCAAAATTGAACTTGTTTCTAAGGAAGTTGAACTCGCATTGAAAAAAGCCGGTATTAACCCTGCCCATGTTGATAGCGAAGACCATATAAAATCAAATATGGCAAAAGGCTGGATTTCAGCAGAAGATGCAGAAAAAGCGCGCGAAATAAAAACTACGGTCAGTGCAGAAAAATCTGCAACGTTACCCGAACAAAAAGTTAACAGTATAGCCGCTGGACGCATGTCTAAATTTTTCAAAGAATATACACTTTTAGAACAAAAATACGAGGGAGGTGGTGAAGAAGCCGGAAAATCAACCGTAAAAGAACTTCTTGCAAAAAAAGAATTAACTTGTGTTGCTTTTAAAAGAGTTACATTGAATCAGGAGTAAAAAAAATTACCCCTATCCCCTAACGGGGAAAAATACAAAAAACCTTTCGATGAACACCGAAAGGTTTTTTGTTATCAGTCAATACATTTCATTAGCAAAAAAAATCTTATTTTTGCAACTTAAAGAAAAAAGATCAATCAATGAGAAAAGTCAGAGTGCGTTTTGCACCAAGTCCGACAGGACCACTTCATATAGGCGGCGTCCGTACAGCCCTTTACAACTACCTTTTTGCACGTCAGCATGGCGGCGATATGCTTCTGCGAATCGAGGATACCGATTCAGCACGTTTTGTGCCTGGAGCAGAAGAATACATTGTAGAAGCATTAAACTGGCTCGGGATTAATATTGATGAAGGAATTGGAGCT
>CAYQWD010000213.1:0-3378 GCA_964420955.1 uncultured Paludibacter sp.
CTCCCCCCAGTCATAATCAATACAAAGCATTGTCATTCAGAGCGTAGCGAAGAATCTCAGATGTTAAGTCTGTTAGTAGTGATTTGTGCATAACTTACTATGCAAGTTTTTTATAATTGAAAAATGTGCAATAAAAGTAATAAAAAATTACTTTTTGAATTTTAAAATCAAAAATTGTATTATTCATATCAAAAATTGAAGTTGTTTCAGCCTCAAAATTTCATTCTTTTGTAATTATTTTCCTTATTTATCAACTTTAAAAATATTATAGTATGAAAAAACTTTTACTTCTTTGCCTTTTGGGAGGTTTATTTATGGGTGTCAATGCTCAAATTAAAGTGGGTTATGTGTCAAGGACAAAAACAATGGATGCGGCTGCAACACCTCAGGACAACGATCCGGTAATTCAAATGTTGAAAGCAGCCGGTAATTATACCGTTACTTATATACCAAGCGATGGTTCTACACAGATTGACGGATTGGCAAATTACGATGTTATTGTTATTCAGGAAAGCTTTGGATCAGGTGATGCAATATTAAAACCCGGAGCTTCACTTTCACTTGCATCAATTCCCAAACCATTTCTTTATAATAAAATGTATGCTTTAAGAAGTGGTAGAGCTCTTGCATCAGGATCTGGCACTTCAGCAGAATCTCCAGCTTTGTCAATTGCTGTAGAAGCAGGTGCAATGTCAAACCCTTTATTTGATGGCTGTACCAAGAATGGCAATTTAATAACTGTATTAAACGGCACCTTTAGCGATACAGGAAGTACAGGAACAAAATCGTTGAATTATAATACGGGTAACGTTATTTCTGTAAGTAGCACACTTTTAGCTCAACCTTCAGGTATTACAAATGCTATATTTTTTATTAACGATGTGCCTGCTGGAACAACAATTGATTCAGAAACTACTAAGTCAAGGATGATTACTATGGGTATGAACTATGGTGCTCTTTGCGCAAACGGCGGCACAAACATAACTGCTGATGGTTTAAGAATCTTCAGAAATGCTATTGATATTCTTGGAGCAACTACATCTGGCTTAGTTAATAATGAAACTTTACTTAAAGTTATCAATACCGAATACTTTAATATCAATGGTCAGTTGGTAAAAGAACCGATTAAAGGTATCTATCTCAAACGAGTTACTTACGAAAACGGAGCAACCAAATTAGATAAAATAGTACTTACTGAAGATTTTTCAAGATAATTGCAGATTGTATAAAATAAAAAACAGTCAGTAAATTTCATATTTGCTGACTGTTTTTTTTATTCAGAAAACCATGTTTATTTTAATTTCTTTTTTAAAGCAGCTGCCAATAGTACATCGTTCAGGTCATTCTCATATCTTACATCAATTGTCAGCGCTTTTAGTTTGCCGTAGGTTTTTCCATCTACGAATCGTTCGATAAGTTCTTTTGAAACAGGTAATGACTCCACTTCTGCGCTGTATTTTTCATGAAAATAAAGCGAACATTTAAAATATCCATCCCATGCTGAAAGCCAGATTATTGTTTTTTTACCCGATGTAATTTTGCAAAGCCACGATTTTCCATCGTTGTAATAGCGCCATTCGGAATTTAATTCAAATTGTTTTAGTGCAAAAGTTTCTAACAGTTTTTTGTATAAAACAAAACTATTACCTAAAACTAAAGCTAATACGTTTTCATTCGGATATATTTCCGGATTGTTTAATGATGGTCTGTTCATTGGAAATTACAGTTAATAAATGTATTAAAACTTCATGTTTTCAAATCTTCAAATCTTCAAATTTTTCAATTTTTTTCCATCGCTTTTTTCTTCAACTCAGCAGGCATTTTCTCTATTGCATAACGCAATGCAGTTCTTGGCATTGTATCTTTTCGGGTTACTACAAATTCATAAACTTTCTGCTGATGAGCCTCACTAGCAGCTTTAAGCATCCAACCGTAACCTTTCTGCACCAAATCGTCTTTATCCAACAAAAGTATATCGGCAAGTTCAAAAATTGAGTTTAAAAATAAACCTTTTCGGGCGGGTACAATGAGTGAAACGGCTGCAGCACGGCGCATCCATCGATTCGGCGATTTTGCGAAAGTTTTCAATTTTTCCAAAAAATCAGGATACATCATAATAAAATCTCCTACGGTATGATTGCAAAGCGTGTCGCAGGTTGCCCAATTGGTAACATAATTTGCTATCCACATTTCGAAGATTTTAAAATCAGCAGGCTCGTATTGTTTCCTGAGCTTGAAAGCCCATTCACAGGCAATTATTCCTTCTTCGAAATAGCCGGTTTGCCAAAGTTGAGTGCAAATTTTCAAAATTTCGGCTTTACTTTTATCTCTTATTTCAGGAAGGAGTAATTTTGCAATCTTCATGGTATCAGCGCTTTTAACACCATGCAATTTAATTTCTTCCTTGAAAAAACGCAAACCGCTTTGCCGTGTGTTATCATCGCTTAAACTTATTAATTCACAGCTGACTTTTTCAATTATATTGTTCATAAATAGTTTGAATTGAATATTATTTTCGCAGTATGGTATAATTCTCTACATTTCTTATTCAGAATTCAATCAGAAAATAATTTAAAAATCAAAAATGAGTCCACTCCGAATAATTAACTCAATCACTCCAATTTTTAAAAGTAAAATTATCGTTATTCTCGTCTGTTTTCAAATGACTTTTAATTTTTTCGAAGCCAAGTTTCCAAAGTCTTATAATAAGGTAAACAAATGCAGCAATCAGTACAAGCAAAAAAAATGGTTCATCCACTGCATAACCTGAAATCATAAGGATAAAGTTATAAAATCCATGAAACAAAATAGGATAACACAGCGCTTTTGCCAGATATTTTTTTCTCGATTGACCCAAACCAAATCGAGCCAACGACAGATAATATCCCATAATCACACCAAAAAATCCATGACCGGGAACTGCTAATACAGCTCTTACACCTGCAACACCCAATCCACCTTCTATTATATACAACACATTTTCTATCAAGGCAAAACCCAACGAAACAAATACAGCGTAAACTATGCCATCGAAATGTTGATTGAAATCTTTCAACTTCCAAACCATAAGGTACAAAACTATAAACTTCGATAATTCTTCGGCAAATGATGCAGCTAAAAATGCTGTATAAATTTCGTTTCCATACTGAAATGTAAAAAATGGTTTTAAAAAACCCATCGGAATATTAATCAGTAAAGTAAAAATTACAACTATTGCACCTCCGACCAAACATCTTAAAAGAATTTTAAACGGCTCTTTATGAGTGTCGTTGCGGTAAATGAAATATAGAAAAATTATTACCGGAGCTATGGCTGCTAATATCAGATACATTATGTTACGGAAAAATTAAGTTTGAAGATTTGAAGATTTGAAAATTT
>CAYQWD010000213.1:3478-5497 GCA_964420955.1 uncultured Paludibacter sp.
AGTTTGAGAGTTTGAAAATTTGAGAGTTGAGAGTTTGTTACAAAATGTCTCTCTATTTCTGATTTTATGTGGAAATAAATTATTTAACTTTTCCAAAGTTCTTTGACTTTGGAAAAGTTATAATCTTTTTTTATTGATGTTCCGGTCTTAAAAGGTCATTCACTGTTTTTACAGGATTGAAAGTCTCTAGAGGAATTTCAACAAACACCGTATTCCAGTCGCTCATAGCGCCATTCCATAAACCCGGCAATTCGAGCGCTTTCAGTTCACGGCCACTTTTCGATTTCGAAGAAATAAATCCGGTATTTTTATCCACGTATTTTAGTAAATCAAACTTTTCACCTTTATAATTGCGTACGCCACAAACCAAATCCACCGGATTAAAATGAGTGGATTGCATCATTTTTTCTTTTTCTACAGGATCAGCAAGATTTATTTGTGAACTTTCCAGAATTTGAAGTGAAACAGTGCCATCAGAATTTACAGTAAGAAACGGACCTCCGCCCGGCTCGCCTGTGTTTTTAACCATGCCGCACACTCTTATAGGACGATTGAGTTTTTTAACTAAGTAATCGTGCAATTCCTGTCCTTTCAATTTTCGGTCGGGCAAATTGAAAAGTTCTTTTTCGCAAAATGCGGAAATTTCTTCAAGTCGCTCAATGCTTATCGCGTTGTTTTCGAGCTCTTTTAAAAATGCAAACGATAGTTGCTGAAGTTTTACCAGCAATCCGGCAATAACTTTTTTATATGTAATTGTAGTATCTTTCAGTTTGTCAGGAACAATATTATCGATGTTTTTTATGAAAATTACATCAGCATCAAGGTCGTTGAGGTTTTCGATAAGCGCGCCATGACCTCCGGGTCGAAATACTAGTTCGCCGTTTTCGCGGAAAGGTTGATTTTCATTGTCGGCAGCAATAGTATCGGTCGAAGGTTTTTGTTCGGAGAAAGTAATATTGTATTTTACTCCGAATTTTTTTCCGTAGATTTCATTAATTTCTGATACCAATTTTACGAACAATTGGCGATGTTCGGTTGAAACGGTGAAGTGAATTTTTACAATTTTATTGTGGTCGGCAGCATACATCGCGCCTTCGGCTAAATGTTCTTCTAATGGTGTTCGGTTTCCATCGGCATAAGTATGAAATAGCAATAATCCTTTTGGTAAATTTCCGTAATTCAATCCTTGGGGAGACAAAAGTAAATTTACAACCGTTTTATACGAACCTTGGCTGATAAGTTGTTCAATATTACTGCCAGAGTAATGTTTACAAACTTCTGAAAGTTTACTGTAAAAAGCAAATTTCTGAATTTCACTGAAAAACTTATTTTCAGCCGGTTTCGAAGGAACTTCAGAAGCTCCGTCGACAAATTCAAACAAATCCTTGAACATTCTACTGGCAGCGCCTGATGCAGGTACAAACTTCAATACATCAACTCCTCGGGCAAGTTTTTCATTCCAGACATTTTCGAACTTTGATGCCTCTTGTTTTTCGAGTGCTTTAATTCCGCATGCAGGAGTGGCAGGTTTAATGATTTTCAGATAGGGAAACCCATGCATAAAAGATTCGAGCTGTTCACTGATTTTTGTTGGGCTAATGCCTTTTTTTTGCAGAATGGTTAAATCTGAGTCGTTTAACATATATATTTTTTTTTCTGAGGATGATTTTTTTCATTTTTACAAAGATAGTTTTTTTTCATCTGAAGGGTAATTGATTGCAACATTTTTTTTGGGTTTTTTGATTGCCTGATAACAAAAAACCTGACAGATTGTTGATACTGACAGGTTCTATAATCAATAGTTCGTTAGAAAAACTATTATTGAGAATGCAAAGATGCGAAGATGCAAAGACCTAAAGGAAAACTTTTAAGTTTTCCTCTGGGAGTCCTTTAATTAAAAATCAGGTTGTTAGCATGTAGTTAAAATTGAAAACTTTGTGTCCTTCGCGTTGAGTATTTAAATTTATCACTACTGTCCGACTAAATATCTGAGATTCTTCGCTACGCTCTGAATGACAG
>CAYQWD010000214.1:0-5485 GCA_964420955.1 uncultured Paludibacter sp.
GATATTTTTTTACTCAGATATGCACGCAGGTTAATGCGTAACAATCAGGATGCCACTGTATTTGTTATAGATATGAACAAAACCACTCAAAACAATGATGAAATACAAAACCGGATAAACGAATTAAAGTCTATTTTTCCTGTGCGGTTCAAACAGTTAAAAAGCTCAAGGAATTCAGCTTCAATGATATCAAAATTCAGTTTTATGCTGATAAGTTATCCTTCATGGAACAAACTGGCAGAGTCTGATACGGGCGAACTTTCGCAAATTCCATCAACACTCATTATCAACAAAAAGCCCAGCCGGTTTAATTCGCATGTTTATAATAACGATTCACGACAGCTTTTGAATTATTCAGATCAAGAATAAATTTTTATTTACTGAAATTTTAATATGTATATGAAAATAATTTAATAAGGTTTAATCGTTAATCGTGTGAACAACGATTATATACTGTCTCTGGGTTTTGAATTTATTTTCACATTTTGATATATAATATCCGCAATTAATAATTATGGTAAAGAACGTATCCCCCAAACCGCTTTGAGCGGTCTGCCTGATAAGAATAAATTTTGCGCAAAAGAATTTGTCATTTATAATTTTCCTTACAATCGGAATTTAAGACATCCATTATTTTGCCTTTTCATTCTTCAATGGATCATTCTAATACAACACAATACGCATTAAATAAAGCTGTTATGTATTTACATTATTGATATTCCAAAAAGATTAATTTAAATACTCAACGCGAAGAGCGCAAAGTTTTCAGTTTTCACAACATGCTAATAATCCGATTCTTAAATAATGATGCTAAGCAGAAAACTTAAAAATTTCCCCTGTGTATTTACATCTTCGCATCTTTGCGCTCACAATTATATTTTTCATAACGAACTATTGTAAAATAAAACATGAATAAAATTAATAACGAAATAGATTTGCTTTTTAAACACGAGCTTGCAAACTGGTCGCTTGCAAGATCAAATTACGAAGGATTAAAAGCCGTTCAAACAAAAATTTTTACTTTTAGTCATTACAATGTAAATGTCCAATTCAATCCTGCGCGTATTGTTTCATCAGGTGCGAAAGTTGATGCTAAAACCATAGCCGAGCGCAAATGTTTTCTTTGTGCCGAAAATCGCCCTGCTGAGCAAACTTCCCTGGATTTTGGCGATTACGAGATTCTGGTGAATCCATTTCCTATTTTTCCTGAACATTTTACCATAGCAAACAAAAAGCATAAGCCACAGCAAATAAATCCATTCTTTGGCGATATGCTCCATCTTGCAAGAGCCATGGACGAGTATCTGGTTTTTTACAATGGACCAAAATGTGGCGCATCTGCTCCCGATCATTTACATTTTCAAGCCGGAACAAAAAATTTTCTTCCTTTGGTGAACGATTACAATCGACTGAAAACTAAAAATGCTGAACTTATTACAGCGAACGATAAAGCACAGATATATCAGTTAAAGAATTATGGAAGAACTGTTTTTGCGATCGAATCGATGGACATTGAAAGTGCAGAAAAAGGATTTAAGTACCTCTCACAAACCTTCTCAAAAGAAGAGGAAACAGAGCAAATGATGAATATTGTATGTGTTTATGAAGATGAAAGATGGAAAATAATTGTGCTTCCACGCAAGGCTTTCCGTCCGTGGCAATATTCAGCCGAAGGCAACGAACAATTGCTTGTAAGCCCGGCAACAGTTGAAATGTGCGGTGTTTTTATCACTCCCGTAGAAAAACATTTCCATAAAATTTCGAAAGAAGATATCGAGAGTATTTTAACTCAGGTGTCGCTCTGATTAATACATTTACTACCCAGCAATTCCAGATTAACGCCTTATGAAACAACAAGCCGAACCTGTCATAAATGTTGGCATTTTATCAGCCGAAAAAATTGAATTTATACTCAACGATATTTATACCGAAAAAAACGGGAATGAATTTAACGGTTTTTTTTCAGTTGAATGTATAAATGGTAAAATCAGCTTCAATGGAAATTTATATTGCCAGCTAATTTTCGAACCGATATCATCCAAGTCAAATTTTGATTTGATTGATGTTGTTATCGGCATCGATTTTCACTGGGAGCGCAAAGAAACGCAGCGATTTAAAGGCGCACTGAAATTAATTGCAGAAAACGGCAAAATAACTGCTATAAACCAGATTGGAGTGGAAGATTATCTTGCCAGTGTAATTTCAAGCGAAATGAGCGCAACAGCTTCGGAAGAATTGCTCAAAGCACATGCAGTAATTTCGAGGAGTTGGTTGCTTTGCCCGTTGCAGGAATCGAAAACAAAAAACAAAGAACAAAGAACAAATGACAAAGAACAAAGAATTAAGACAGTTTACGAAACACGAAACACGAAACGAATTGTTAAATGGTACGAACGGGATGCACATTTAAATTTCGATGTTTGTGCCGATGATCATTGTCAGCGTTATCAGGGCATTACGCGTGCCTCTACGGATGCTGTACGAAAAGCTATTGAATCCACACGCGGCGAAGTTTTGGTGTACGATGGTGAAATTTGCGATGCCCGGTATTCAAAATCCTGTGGCGGAATATCCGAAACTTTTGACAATTGCTGGTCGCCCATTCATTATCCATATTTATCAAAAGTGATTGATAACCCAAATGTTCCCGAAGGTTTTGACTTGGATTTAACTATTGAAGAAAATGCCCAGAAATGGATTCGAAATTCGCCCCATGCTTTTTGCAACACAAAAGATACAAAAGTACTTGCCCAGGTTTTGAATAATTACGATCAGGAAACAACCGATTTTTATCGCTGGCAAATAGAATACACTCAAACTGAAATATCGGAATTATTAAAACGAAAATCAGGTATCGATTTTGGAGAAATTATCGACTTGAAGCCAGTAAAACGCGGCGAATCAGGCAGATTGGTTGAACTTGAAATTGTAGGTGCGAAACAAAATATTGTTGTTGGGAAAGAACTTGAAATCCGCAAATGGCTGTCCGATTCGCATCTGTACAGTTCGGCATTTGTGGCTGATAAATTTGAAATAGTGAATGGAATACCACAAAAATTTTTATTAACGGGCGCAGGTTGGGGTCATGGCGTGGGTCTTTGCCAGATTGGAGCAGCCGTGATGGGTGAAAAGGGCTATCAGTATAATGAGATTTTGTCGCATTATTTTAACGGCGCTGAACTTCTGAAAATCTATATCTGAGAAAAATTAATAATTTATTTGCTGAAAAACGCATTGAAATTTATTTCACCAATCTTTTTTATATATCATTTCTAAGTACATGACAAAAATTTATATATATATGATTTTGAGGAAAATAGAACACTGTTTAAACGGATTTTAATCTCGCATTTGGTAAGATATTTTAAGTTTCTTATCTTAATCCTATCTTGCTTGCAAGATTTTATCCGTTTTTAATCCGTTTTTGCCGAACGACCGCTATTTGCGGTCTGTCGGGTAAATTCTTCATCAGTCTTACGATAGCTATCGGAATCTGCGTTCTATTTTTTTGTCATGTACTAAAATATCATTTATAAAGAAAACCTTCATTATTCTGAATAATTTGTTCATTTTTCTTATACCTTTGCACTTTATTTTAATTGAAATAGCTGTTTTATACTGAATTAATGACAAAAGCCCAATGAACAAAACTGAAAGCATTATCAAACTACAGAAATTTGAATCGGAAATTGACGAACAACCCAGCATGCTTGTAAAAATTTGTGGCATGAAACAGCCCGCAAATATTAAGCAGATAGCATTGTTAAAGCCCGACTTTATGGGTTTTATTTTTTATCCCAAATCGCCTCGTTATGTTGAACCTTTCCCTGTTGAAATTCTGAACTCTCTGCCTAAGGATATTAAAAAAACCGGTGTTTTTGTGAACGAAGATATCGATGACATACTCAAAACCGTACATAAATACAACCTTGATGCTGTACAGTTACATGGCTCCGATCTTGAAAAGGTTTGTAAAAAATTACGTGAAACCGAATTGATAATTATTAAGGCATTTCCTATTTCCACAGCATCTAATTTTATTCCTGCCAACCATTACGAAGGTTTATGCGATTATTTTTTGTTTGATACGCGCACTGACCAACATGGTGGCTCAGGAGTAAAATTTAACTGGAATTTATTATACGAATACAAAGGTAAAACACCCTTTTTTCTGAGTGGTGGCATTGCTCCTGACGATGTAAACACAATTTCTGCAATTTCACATCCTAAGTTTGCAGGTATCGACCTTAACAGTCGTTTCGAAATAAAACCGGGACTGAAGGATGCTGATAAATTGGCGGAATTTTTACATGCTCTCACTATTCGCCGCGCAACAGAAATTTTATAGTTTTAAAATACTAAATCTTTCATTTATCATTTTCACAAAACCTTAACCCACACAAAAAACAAAAAATAATGAACAGAATCCAACAATTATTCCTGAATAAAAAAGAAAAAATTCTTTCGGTTTATTTTACTGCCGGCTTTCCAAAACTGACAGACACTCTTCCAACTCTTCATGCTTTACAAGCGCATGGCATCGATTTAGTTGAAATTGGCATTCCCTTTTCTGATCCAATGGCCGATGGTGTGGTTATTCAAAATAGCAGTCGTGTTGCACTTATAAATGGCATGAGCATTCGCTTGCTTTTTGAGCAATTGAGCAGCGCACGTGAAACTATTAATATACCTCTTGTTATGATGGGATATCTGAATCCGATTATGCAGTTTGGTTTCGAAAAATTTTGTGCAGAATGTAACCGAGCAGGAGTCGATGGAATGATAATTCCTGATTTGCCTATGTCGGATTTTTTGAATGAATACAAAGAAATTGCAAATAGATACGGACTTGAGTTTATATTTCTGATAACTCCCGAAACTTCTGAAGAGCGCATTCGCGAAATTGACAGGCACACAAATGGTTTTATTTATATGGTTTCGTCTGCAGCTGTTACAGGCACGCAAAGCTCGTTCGATAGTCGTGTGGAATACTTTAACCGCATTAATGCAATGAACCTTAAAAATCCGCGATTGATTGGATTTGGAATTTCTAACAAAGCCACATTAGAAGCCGTAAATCAGTATGCTTCTGGTGCAATAATTGGAAGTGCTTTTATCAAAGCATTGGAAGAATCCGGCGATGTGGAAAAAGGAGTGGAGTTGCTGCTTGGTAAACTAAAAGAGTAGTTTATAAAATTAGTTTCTTATTGCATAAAAAAAATTAATATATATTTGTTAAGTACACGACAAAAAATAACATATATATGATTTTAAAGTAAATAGAACGCTGATTAAACGGATTTTAAACACGCCTTTGGCGAGATGATTTCAGTTACTTATCTTAATCCAATCTTGCTTGCAAGATTTAATCCGTTTGGTCTCGGATACCGAACGAACGCTATTTGCGGTATGTAGGGTAGATTTTAATTTGTCGAGCCTTAAAAACTGCATAAACAAAAGAATATCAATAAAATAAATCTAAAAA
>CAYQWD010000215.1:0-5475 GCA_964420955.1 uncultured Paludibacter sp.
TACAGGATAAAAGTGGCAGTTAAAAAAATATTTCATTGATAATTAGTACGATGCATTTTTGAATTGAACAATTCAAATAACAATATTTTGTATATTAAAATATTTTCGTATATTTTTGGAAATCATTAAAAAAATACATTCAACCTTTCGGAAAAATATTAAAATTTAATCAAACGAAATTAAAATATTACTGTGAAAATTCAGTCAATTTTTATATGTTATTCACTATGTTCAAAATCACTGATTTTACTATTTTTTTTGTTTACAAAACACCACCACTCCTCCACTTTTGCACAATCCTGTGCAAAAGAGGGAGGGGAAAAAGTTGATTAAAGTAATATAAACTGCGGTTCCTGAAAAGCCGAAGAAAGAAAAATCCTAATTATAAAAATAAAAGAATGAGACTATTATTTTTATTTACAGGCATTTTAATATCAGTGTATTTGTTTTCACAAAACAAGTCTGATACAATTTCACAAGTCAAATAGGCTATAACAGAAGATTCCGTTCGGAAGACTGAGGATAGGAATATTAATAATGCTGAATTACATTTGAAAAGACCGGCTATAAGAATGGCAAACGATGAAGTTACTATAACTATAGTTCAGGTTATGCCTTCATTCCCCGGTGGTGAAAAAGCATTGTTACAATTTCTAGCATTTAATGTACATTATCCACAATCGGCAATTGAAAACAATATAAAAGGCTCAGTTGTCTGACAATTTACAGTAGACAAAGATGGCAGAATAAGCGATGTGGTTGTAGTTAAGGGAGTTCATCCAATATTAGACAAAGAGGCAGTACACGTAATAAAATTAATGCCCAAATGGGAACCAGGGATGCAGAATAACAAACCGGTTGCAGTAAGATATACAATGCCTGTAAATTTCAGATTAGAATAAAAACAGAGAAACCCGAAAAGCCGAAGAAGAGTAGGGTGGGAAAGCAAATTAATTTGTATGTAATTTATGAATTAGTTTCGATTAAATCAAACAGTTAAGAGCGAAAGTCTTAAATTTAAAATATCAACAAATTCACTTTAAGTAAATGCACTTCCGAAAGGAAATTTATTGATAAAGGATATACTAAGAGCGGTTTTAAAACGGGACGATTAGTAAAAGAATAAAGCAATTTTAGAAACAATTCAAACTATTCGGGTTTAGAAAATAAAATGAGGTGCAAGCGGTTTGCTAACCGCTTGTTGAAAAAATCATTTTCAAGCGACTGGGAAGTCGCTTGTCCCCTACTAAACAAGGGACAAGCGGTTTCCTAACCGCTTGAAGAAATATTAAAAAGGAGAGATTCGGAAGTCGCTTGTCCCTTGTTTGATAGAGATAAAGCAATTGGGAAATCGCTTAACCCGGATTATAAAGTAACAATTAATCACTTGCCAATTATTCTGCAATTTCAAAGTTACAATGCTACAATTTCAAAGTTGGTATATTGATAATTCAAAATTAATGCATTGATATTTCAAAGTTAATGCTATATTTGCACTTGAAATTGAATTAGATATGAAAATTGTAAGAGAAATTCAAAATTCGATACTTGGACTTGTAAACAAGTACCCGGTAATAGCATTAACAGGACCCCGGCAGTCAGGAAAAACCACGCTTCTTAAATTAATTTTTCCTGATTATGAATATGTAAGTTTGGAGAATCCCGACAATCGTAAATTTGCCGAAACCGATACAAATGGTTTTCTGAAACGCTATTCAAAATATATTATTTTTGACGAAGCACAGAGGGTTCCCGTGTTATTCTCATATATCCAGACAATAGTGGATGAGAGTGGTTTAATGGGACAGTTTATATTGTCCTGCTCTCAGAATTTTCATTTAATGCAAAATGTTAGCCAAAGTCTGGCAGGCAGGGTTGCATTATTTAAGCTTTTCCCTTTCGATTTTCAGGAATTGCAATCGGCAGATTTATTGAAAGACAACTATTTAGAGAGTCTTGTCAAAGGATTTTATCCTGCCATTTACGATAGAGATATTCCCTCTCAAATGTTTTATTCTAATTATGTTCAAACTTACATTCAACGCGATGTGAGCGAATTAATAGCCATTAAGGATATTCGTTTGTTTCAGAATTTTTTAGCGCTTTGTGCTACCCGTGCAGGTCAATTGCTTAATTTGAATTCACTTGCAAATGAATGTGGTATATCACAGCCAACTGCAAAATCGTGGATTTCTGCATTGGAAAACAGTTATGTAGTTTTCTTACTTTATCCTTATCATGAGAATTTCAGTAAACGGATTGTGAAAACTCCGAAATTATATTTTTATGATACAGGGTTGCTTAGCTATTTTTTTAAAATTACACATCCTGATCAATTGTTGACAAATCCATTGAAAGGAAGTTTATTTGAAAATATGATGATAGCTGAATTTGTAAAAAGAAAATATCATCGAAACAGGATACAGGACTTTTGGTTTTGGCGCGATTCGGCAGGACATGAAGTAGATTTATTGGTACAAGAGTTTTTAAACCTTAACTTAATAGAATTTAAAGCCACGCATACGATAATACCTGATTTATTTAAAGGATTAAGTTATTTCGAAACATCGTCAAAGAAATCAAATTTAACCAAAACCCTGGTTTATGCAGGTGCAGAATATCAATATCGGAGCGATGCCAAAGTTATGCCATGGTTCGATTTCGGAAAAGACGAGTTATAATAAGAATCGATCTTATTTTGCTTCCATACGCTATTTTTACTTGAAATGAAATCACTGCGTAGAAAATCAGAAGAATAATAATGAAGAAACTATTATACATCTTTATTCTTATTGCCGGCACACTTCAAGCTGCGCCTCATCTCACGCGCAATTACACCTATCGCTATTTCACCACCCGCGATGGCTTGATACAAATGCAGGTTTTGTGTGCTTTTCAGGACAGGGATGGTTATATGTGGTTCGGTACAAAAGGCGGAATTAGCCGTTGGGATGGCATTTCGTTTAAAAACTTAACACAGGAAGATGATATTCCGGTTGGTGATGTGTACAATGTTGGTGAATGGGGTTATAAAAAACTCTTTTTTATTGGCAATAAGTTTCAGATTCTTCATGAAAACGACTCGTTAGAATTGATTAATATTCCTGATAATTTGATATTTCAAAGAACAAATTTGCTTCATATCCAAATTTCAGACGAGGAAATTATTTTATTAAATCTTCATAATCATCTTGATGTTCAAGCGCTTAAGTGTTTGCATTTTATTTGGAACAAAAGTACCCGCAAATTTAAACTATGGTCAGCAACAGATGAAAGGATTCTGGCTTATAATAGTGTCTATTTGCTTACAGGCAGCGCAATATACCGCCGAGAAGGTCTGAAATTACGTAAAATTGGCGATTTAAAGGGAAAGTATTACTTTGCTCAGGTAAACTGGGAATCAGGTGAAATTTATCTGCGTAAAGAAGTTAATTCTTGTATTGACAGGTATGTGTTTAAAAATGAAAAATTGGTTTTTTCGCATACAGTTGTTAAAGATGCACATCATGAATTTTTTTCACATTTAAAAGATGGAACTATTTTATATTTCAGCCAAAAATATAAACTTAAATTTTTACCCGATCGTGAAAGTAATTTTGGTGTAGAGGTGGCGTATCCTGAAAAAACGTATATTGACAGGGAAGGAAATCTGTGGATTATTACTAATAATGGACTGTTTAAATATTTCAAACTGAATTTCGAAGAATATAATTTTGGTCTCGCTAATCCGGACAATATATGGAGTGTTAATCAGGATAATGAGCAAAATATGTGGTTCGGCAGTTACGGTTGGGGTCTTTGGCGTTTAGATAAAAAGGGTACTCTGAAAGCAATGAATCAAAACGATCCTGATTGGGCTCGTCAATATATGGGTTCAACCCGAAGCAGGGATGGAACACTCTATTTGCCTTCGAGCGGAGGATTAACAGTTTATAGAAACAAGCAATTTGCCAATTTAAGAACTGGAATTTCACTTTCGGCTTATTACGATGAAACAGAAAAACAGGTTTATTACTCAGGCTTGGACATAAAAACCGGCATAAGAGGATTATGGATTGGCGTGGACGAAAACCGAAAATTTATTCCGTGGAAAAAGGGATTTCCGGTCGGAATTGGCAAAGACAGCAAAGGACGAATTCGGGTGGGTTCGTTTCGCGGACAAGGCTACCTGCAGGCTGACAGTATTATTACCGACACCATAAAGCGTGAATACGAGGGAGTTATCAGTTATACCACCGATAAGTGGGGAAGACTTTGGAAAGCAACAACGAGGGGCTGTTATGTAGAATTGCCTGATGGTAAAGAATTCCGATTTGCGCCACAAATAAAAGGAATGCTGGCTTCAATATGGAATTATCATGATAAATATCTGCTGATTGGTACAGGCAGCGGAATGGCAATTGCTTTGATGAAAGAGGAGATAATTGATAACCCCCAAGTTTACGAAATAGGGTACGAAAACGGTTTTACAGGTTTAGAAACCGGTCAAAACGCTTTTTTTGAAGATCACAACGCTGATATGTGGGTTTGTACCGCGGTTAATGTGTTGAAATTTAATCCCGAAAAACTGATACAATCAAGGTTAAACCATATTCCATCTATTCGGGTTTCAAAAATTGCTTTCTCAGCAGATAATTTCAAATGGCATGAGCTGATTTTTGGGGATGATGAAGTAAAAATTGATGCTGAAAATAAGTTTTTCAGTATTGAATATATTGCCAATTCTATTTCATCGCCTAAAACTTTACGTTTCAGGTATCGTTTGAAGGGTTTTTACGATAATTGGTCAGAATCAATAGGAGAAAAATCGGTAAGTTACACCAATCTGCCTTACTGTAAATTTACATTCGAGGTAATGTGCAGTTTGGATGGCGAAAACTGGTCGCAGGTGGCTTCATCGCCCGAAATTGAAATTGTCCCGCCTATATATTTGCAAAAAATATTTATTTTTGCTTATGTTATACTAATTTTATAGATTACCGCTCTTCTGACAAGGTTTATAATCAGGCGCAATCAGAAGAAAAAAATGGATTTCCTTAACCGTCAGAAAATTGAAAACGAACTGCAACTGAAAACCATCAATTCGAAGATAATTCCACATTTTACCAAAAATGTATTGAGCGCCATCGGAAATTTTGCCATGACTGATAAACTGAAAGCAGCGCATTATATTTCAGTTTTCTCGAAATTCACACAGCTCACGCTTGCCAATGCCGATAAAAATTTTATCCGACTTGAAGATGAACTGAGTTACACAAAAACGTACCTCGATCTTGAAAAAATGCGATTCAACGATAAATTTGATTATGAAATCAGTGTAGGCGAAAATGTTGATAAATCATTGCTTATTCCAACTATGGCAATGCATACCTACTGTGACAATGCCATACGGCACGGATTAGTAAACAAGCATGGTGCCGGAAAGTTAGAAATTAAAATTCGCAGACAAAACAACGGAGTTATGATTTCGGTTTA
>CAYQWD010000216.1:0-1335 GCA_964420955.1 uncultured Paludibacter sp.
ATTGTGCGTACTATAATTGTAGACAGTACTGTAACCTGTCGCATGAAACGTTCGGATGTTATAGATAATGCAAATATTAAAACAGGTGATGTAATAGTGGGACTTTCGTCGAGCGGACAAGCTTCTTACGAGAAAGAGTACAACGGTGGCATGGGAAGCAATGGATTGACTTCGGCGAGGCACGATGTTTTTGCTAACTATTTAGCTGTAAAATATCCCGAAAGTTACAACCCTGATATTCCAAGGGAACTGGCTTATTCAGGTTCCTATAAATTGACAGATATCGTTGAAGGGTTGGATATTAATGCAGGAAAATTAGTGCTTTCACCAACGAGGACTTATGCTCCCGTAGTTAAAAAAATGTTAGAAGAAATGCGTTCCGAAATTCATGGCATGGTACATTGTTCGGGTGGTGCTCAAACTAAAATTCTGCATTTCGTTAAAAACCTCAAAGTTGTAAAAAATAATTTATTTCCTGTTCCGCCACTTTTTAAACTGATACAAAAAGAATCGGGAACTGACTGGAAAGAAATGTTTAAAGTTTTTAATATGGGTCATCGTTTAGAGGTTTATTTACCGAAGGAATATGCTGATAAGGTTATTGAAATTTCAAAATCGTTCAATATAGATGCTCAAATTGTAGGATATTGCGAAGCATCGGATAAAACAGAATTGCTGATTGAAAGTGAATTTGGGAGGTTTGAGTATTAAAAAATAACCCCTAACCCCTGAAGGGGAATTAAATTAGTTTTATCTGAGTTTTAGTTTAGTTGAAAAAAATCAATTATTTTCATGTAATAAACAATCATCTTTAAAAACTGTTTGATATTATAAAATCCAATTTACCTGATAATATCATTACAAAATGTCAGACGCCCTCAGTACCAAAGAAAAAGCCGTTCAGATTAATTTACATACAAATTTTTATGGTTCCATAGCCGAAATTGGCGGCGGACAGGAAACTGCAAGACACCTTTTTCAGGCAGGCGGAGCATCCAATACAATAGCAAAAACCATTTCAGCCTACGACAAATCATTCAGTGATCATTTTTACAATCAAGGTCAATCATCAAGATACGTTGCCCTGGAACGTTTGAATAAAATGATAGATTATGAATATAATGAATTGATTCAGGTAATCGGGAAGAAAATAGAAAAACGTTTTTTTGCTTTTGCTAATACTGTTGAAACAATCAATTACAGCAAAACAAATCAGGGTAACGGTTGGCTGGGTATCGGTGTGGAGGGTTCAGATCGTTACAAACCAAATAAAATTCTTTTTCATATCAAACTTCACGAAAATGATACTTTACTTCAACAGTATACACTTGGTAT
>CAYQWD010000216.1:1345-5465 GCA_964420955.1 uncultured Paludibacter sp.
AATAAATCTTATTTATGCTTTACTTTTTGATATGGCCGATCCGCGTGCAGTGATTCTGTCTTTACTTGATAATCTCGATTCAGTAAGGGTAGAAGTTGATTTTGTACACGTAGAAGGTGCTGACTTCGAAAGATACGACAACCGACTGCTGAATTTGTTACTGGTAAGCAGCAATATGACCCCAGCCATTATGTTCGATGTAAACGGAAAAGTTCAACAACCTGCCGATATGCTTTACAAAAAAAATGTATTGTTGATGCGTGGGCATTTCAGGCCTATAAGCAATTTGGAACTGGCATTTTTTGACGATAGCCTCCAAATGTTTAAACGCGATGAAGATTATCGCCCCGACAATACGATAGCTTTTTGCGAAATATCTCTGAAATATTTATTTCATGATGAAAAACTTGATGAAAAAGACTTTCTGCATCGCGTTGATTTGCTAAATATGGCAGGTAAAAGTGTTATGGTTTCTAATTTTTACCGGTATTTTAAACTTGTTGATTATTTTGCACAATTTAAAATGATAAAATTACGTATTGTTCTTGGATTGAATACTTTCGATAGAATTTTTCATGCATCGCAATATACAGATATGAAGGGTGGTATGCTCGAAGCAATGGGTACCCTTTTTCAGGAAAATGTGAAAATTTATCTTTATCCTTTTACAAATATAAATTCAGGAGATATAATTTACCCTGATGATAATCACTTCAGAAACGAATATAAAGCGCTTTGGCAATATTTGCAGCTAACCAGAAAAATATTGGTAATGAACGGAATTCCTTCAAATCAATTACAAATAACGCCGGAACGAATAACTACAATGATTAGAAAAGCCGATGTGAAATTAGCCGAATATCTTCCACATAAAGTATATGAACATATTAAGGCTGAAAAACTCTTTGGTTATGGAGATGATGCAAGCCAATAAAAATCATATGTTTATGGAAACAAATCCCGCGTATTACGGATTATCATCAAGTATTGTTCTCGAATCCATCGCTCAAAATAAACTCGGCATTCGCAAAGTCATAAAAAGTCGCATAATCCGCAAAGATGCCGAAAAGATTGTGGAAATAGCAAAACAGATAAAAAACGTAACACCTGATATGGAAGTTTATCTTATTTGCACGAGAAATATCTGTTCGAAATCAATAGCTTTGTTGGAGGGTGAAGGAATTTGGATTGAATACAGATAATAGATTGATTTAGATAGGCTGATTTTAAAAAATAATAAAAGGGTTTCATTCAATATGAAACCCTTATTATTGCGTATAGATTCTTCTTCGGGAGATTAGAAATCATTTTTATAAGCCAACTTTTCGCCATCAAAATCCACAATTATTGTTTCGTTGTTTCGTACTGTACCTGAAATCAATTGTTTAGATAAATCGTTAAGCAGGTATTTTTGTATGGCTCGTTTCACCGGTCGTGCTCCGAATTGCGGATCGTAACCTTCGTCGGCAATAAAGTGAATGGCTGCTTCGGTCAGGTTCAGTTCTATGCCGTTTTCTTTCAGCGTTTTCTGTATCAGCGATATTTGCAAACGTACAATCTCCTCAATCTGCGATTCGTTGAGCGGTGCAAACATAATCAGTTCATCGATACGGTTCAGAAACTCAGGACGAATGGTTTGTTTCAGCAATTCGAACACCTGATTTTTGGTCTGCTCTATCACTTCATCGTGATTACCGGCATTGATTCGCTCAAAATTCTCACGTATCAGACCGGAACCCAGGTTCGAAGTCATAATGATAATCGTATTTTTAAAGTTTACCACACGACCTTTATTGTCGGTCAGACGGCCATCGTCGAGCACCTGAAGCAACACGTTGAACACATCCGGATGCGCTTTTTCAATCTCGTCGAACAACACTACTGAATAAGGCTTACGGCGAATGGCTTCGGTGAGCTGACCACCTTCATCGTAGCCCACATAGCCCGGAGGCGAACCAATGAGTCGCGTAACGGAGAATTTCTCTTGATATTCGCTCATATCAATACGTGTCATCATATTTTCGTCATCGAACAGGTATTCGGCAAGCGCTTTTGCGAGTTCGGTTTTACCGACACCGGTCGTTCCCAGGAAGATAAACGAACCGATTGGACGTTTCGGATCCTGCAAACCGGCACGACTACGACGAACCGCATCGGCCACCGCCTGAATGGCTTCCTCCTGTCCAACCACACGTTTGTGGAGTTCATCTTCGAGATGCAGGAGCTTTTCCTTTTCGCTTTGCAGCATTTTATTTACCGGAATGCCTGTCCAGCGGCTTACCACATCGGCAATATCTTCGCTATCCACTTCTTCCTTAATCATAGCGTGACTGCCCTGCATGGTTGCCAGTTCCGACTGATAATCATTGATTTGCGCTTCAAGTGATTTGATTTTACCATAGCGAATCACAGCCACACGACCGTAATCGCCTTCGCGTTCGGCTTTGTCAGCCTGATATTTCAGGTCTTCAATTTCTATTTTAGCCTGTTGAATTTTGTCAATCAAAGACTTTTCGCTGCTCCATTTGGCACGAAGCACTTTGCTTTCTTCTTTCAGATTGGCAATTTCGGCGTTCAGTTGTTCCAGTTTCTTCTGGTCGTTTTCGCGCTTGATGGCTTCACGCTCAATCTCCAACTGTTTGATATTACGTTCAATCACATCAAGCTCTTCGGGAACCGAGTCTACTTCCAGACGCAATTTTGCTGCTGCTTCGTCCATTAAATCAATGGCTTTATCGGGCAGAAATCTGTCAGTAATATAACGACTCGAAAGTTCTACAGCAGCAATAATCGCATCGTCTTTGATACGCACTTTGTGGTGATTTTCGTAACGTTCCTTCAGTCCACGCAGAATGGAAATAGTGCTTGCCGTATCGGGTTCATCCACCATTACTATCTGGAAACGACGTTCGAGGGCTTTATCCTTTTCAAAATATTTCTGATATTCGTCCAAAGTGGTAGCACCAATCGAACGCAATTCACCACGAGCCAGCGCAGGTTTCAAAATATTGGCAGCATCCATGGCGCCATCGCTTTTACCCGCACCCACCAGCGTATGAATCTCGTCGATAAACAGAATGATTTCGCCATCAGCTTTTACCACTTCATTGACAACCGATTTCAAACGTTCTTCAAATTCGCCTTTATACTTTGCTCCGGCAATCAGAGCACCCATGTCCAGTGAGAAAATCTGTTTCGATTTCAGATTTTCAGGTACGTCACCCCGCACAATACGATGCGCCAATCCTTCAGCAATGGCGGTTTTACCTGTTCCCGGTTCACCAATCAGAATCGGATTGTTTTTGGTACGACGGCTCAGAATCTGTAACACACGACGAATTTCCTCGTCGCGGCCAATCACCGGATCGAGTTTACCTGAACGTGCTCTTTCATTCAGATTGATAGCGTATTTGTTCAGCGAATTATAAGTATCTTCGGCCGAAGCAGAATCTACTTTTGCTCCTTTTCGAAGTTCAGCTATGGCTTCAATCAGCGCTTTTTCGTGCAATCCGGCATCGTTCAGCACTTTGGAAAGCTGGTTTTTCTCAGCCAACAATGCCAGCAAAATATATTCGAGCGACACAAACTGATCACCCGCTTTGGATGATTTATCAATGGCTTTTTGCAGTACATTATTTGTTTCGCGACTCAGATAAGGTTCGCCACCCGATACTTTCGCGAAACCGGCTATCATATTATCAATAATCGATGACAGCATTGCCACATTGACACCGGTTTTTCCAAACAGGAACTGCAGTACATCCTCACCTGTAAGCATAAGTCCTTTCAGCAAATGAGGCGTTTCCACCACCTGCTGACCGTTGCTTTGCACCAGTTCTACTGCTTTTTGTACAGCTTCCTGCGATTTAATTGTAAAATTGTTGAAATTCATTTTTTATACTTTTTAATGTTCATAGTTGCTATGAAAGCGACAATATTTTTACCAGATATGTTTTTCTGAAATTATGTCTGATGTATATAATTATATTTCTGATAATTAAGACATTATTGCATTAAAAGTGAAATTTTGTCAGTATAAAACAGTTGTTATTCTATTAAATCATTTATAATTTTTCACTACTAACCGACTAAACATCTGAGATTCTTCGCTACGCTCTGA
>CAYQWD010000217.1:0-5457 GCA_964420955.1 uncultured Paludibacter sp.
AATAATAAGACCGGTTCGGTTAAAGGTTTCGACCAAAACAGTCATAGCGGTGGTGAAAAATTGGTAAACTGTCTGGCATTTGGCAACGGTTATGATTTTATGTTCGAAACCAACGGAACAGCAAGAGAATACTACAATAATGTTTGTTTTGGCAATATTGAAATAGCCTCTGGAAGCACCGAAAGTAACAATGCAATGTTATCGACAAGCGATAAAGCATGGAAAAATAACGTAATACGAGGCTTTGGCGCTTCAGATTATGTTAGTTTAAGCGAAACTGATGCCAAAGCGCCCCGTGGAGCAGACGGAAGAATGCCTCCAAAGTTTGCACGATTAAAAAGCAGCAGTGTGCTAATTGACAAAGGTTTACTTTACAATATTCCTTTTACTAATGAATTTCCGTTTCTTGCACAGCCTTCGTATGGAGTGGGTAGAGATTTAGGACCTTATGAACTTGCAGAAGGAAACTTAACCGCCATTGGACAAATTATCTTGAACATTGATGCTAAATTAGAATTGTCGGTTCTTCCAAACCCATGTAAAACTGATGCAATCGTAAAATTCAGTACCGATTTTGCCGAAAACGCATCCATAAAAATCATGAATATTAACGGACAACTAATTCAGGAAGTTTATAATAAAACCGCAGATGCTGGAATTGAATACTACATCCCGGTTTCGGTTAACTATTTAAAAAACGGAATTTATCTTTGTCAGTTAACTGTCGGAAATCAAACAAAAACTTCGAAATTAGTTATATCGAAATAATTCTTATAGAAAAACCTAATCAACAATAAACTTTTCCGAAGTCTTTGAACTTTGGAAAAGTTTAAACACCAACAAATAAATAGGATTCATGAAAAAAAATTTTCTTCTAATTATTTCAATTCTTATTTTTTTTTCGGCATATTCCCGCCAGTTATGGCTTTCGCCATCAGGAAACGATTCGAACGATGGTTTAACTATTTCAAAAGCCTGGAAAACTCCAAATTACGCTTTCAACACATTGGTTGCCGGTGATACACTTTGGGTAAAAGGCGGAACTTACACTGTAACTTCAACCGTAAAATCAAAAAATGCCGGAACCAAAACCCACCCCGTAAAAGTTTTTGCAGTTAGAGGTGAAAAACCACTTTTCGATTGCGCAACGATGAGAAATTATGGTAGCGAAAGTTCAACTTATCGTGGTATGGATTTGCGTCAAGCTTACTGGCATGTGCGCGGTATAAAAATTTATAAAGCAGGATACAATGGAATAATAATTGCCGGTGAAAATATTATTGTTGAAGGTTGTACAATTGAAGAATGCGGACACGATGGAATTTCTATTGGTGCAGGTTCGGTTAATGCATTAGTTCTAAATTGTGACTCGTACCGTAATGCCGAAATTTCGGGCAAAGGCGAAAATGGCGATGGATTTGCTGCAAAAGAAGGAACAGGAACAGTTTTTCGCGGTTGTCGTGCATGGGAAAATGCCGACGATGGCTGGGATGTATATGGCAGTAATCAGCCGGCTTTGATTGACAGTTGCTGGTCGTTTGGAAACGGGGTGAACTATTGGCCTGATCTGATAACAAGCTATCAGGGCGATGGTAACGGATTTAAACTGGGAGGTGGCGGAGGCGTAGATGGAAATGCTCCCAACGTAGTTTTACACAGTTTTGCTTTCAGCAATGTAAGCAAAGGCTTCGACCAGAATCACAATGCCTGGGGTGTTACCTGCATAAACTGCACAGGGTACAACAATAATGGAATGGGAAATTTTGCATTTCAGGAAGCTCCAGCACAGGGCAAACATATAATGATTAATAATCTTTCCTATTCAGGAACCGGACAAAATATTGCCGCTGGAAGTACTGAAACAACAAATAGCTGGAATTTAGGACTAAGTTTTTCAGATGATATGTTTGAAAGTTTGAATGTGGCAGATGCAAAAACTGAACGAGATGACGATTACAGACTGTCTGATCCAAAACTTCAGGCTCTTTTTAAACTTAAAAGCAACAATTCCGCAATCGACAAAGGAACGGTTCAAACATTTATCAGATTAAAACCGTATTATGCTATTCCCTATTCAGGAGTAAAGCCAGACTTAGGTGCAAGAGAATACAACCAGGGCAACTGGATTTTCCCTGCACCCGATGAAAAACAGCCCGAAGATACAACTGTAACACCCGGCAATCGACCAACCGGCACAAAACAGATTATTGTAAATGTCGCAACACAATTTACTGTAAGCGCAGGAACTAAATCAACTGTTTGGGGACCATTTATGCTTGCTTCAGCCGAAAGCGCTGTATTCGACATGCAGGCTGTAGGTTCATCGAATGGTGCTGTAATTATCGAATTTTCAAAAGACAATACAAATTGGGAACAAGTGGGCGCGCAGGCTAAAAATGGCAGCACCAGCTGGGTAAACGGAAAAGTTATTGATCTGACTGCCGAAACTGCTCCATGGGGACCAACAATTTCAATTCGGTTTAACAACAACTCAACTCGTAATGTAAATATTAGAAATCTGAAAATTACCGGAACTATTTACACGCTGAGTGGAATTGAAACTACAGAAAATAATTCTCCAATTATCACTACTAAATATTTTAATCTTAATGGACAGGAAGTAACTCGCTTTAATGATGGATTGTTAATTGAAAAAAACATCCATCAAAATGGCGAAACAAGTGTGAGAAAGATATTTTTCAAACAATAGGAAATAGAACAAAGAACCACTTACCCCTTAAGGGGAAAAAGAAAGAGAAAGAACATTGAGAAAAGTGACTCGGAAGTCGTATCTTCCTTCAAATCCTTTTTTTAAAAAAAAGATTTTTTTTCCATGAAGCATTAATGCACAAAAGCTCATAAAAACAAAAGAATTACAGATTTCGAAACAAAGTATTTAGCTGAAAAGTAATAGGCACATAAGCATTTTTAAAATTATCACTTTATATACCCATGAAAAAAATTACAACATTACTTTTAATTTCAATTTTAACTTTAAGTGTAAATTCACAGCCACTCACACACGTGAAAGGTTTACCTGAGGGATTTGCATCGCTCAACGGAGGCGTAACCGGCGGACAAGGTGGACCAATAGTTACAGTAACCAACGAAGCTGAACTGAAAGCAGCTGTGGATGGAGTAAATACAGCCTTAATTATACTCGTAAAAGGCGCTATAAAAGTTTCGGGCGAAATGTCGGCACGCGGTAACAAAACAATAGTGGGTCTTGGCACCGATGCGCGCATTTATGGAGGTGGTTTTGGCTGGAATACAAAATCGAACGTTATTGTTCAGAATATAACTTTCGAGGATGCTTCGGACGACTTGCTTAAAATTAACAACAAATGCAAAAACTTTTGGATTGACCATTGCACCTTCAGCGATGGTGCAAGTACAAATGCAGGTTCGCACGATGGGATGCTGGATATAACACGCGGCAGCGAATTTGTAACGGTTTCGTATTGCAGGTTTTTCAACCACGATAAAAATATTCTGATCGGGCACAGCGACAGTGAAAGCGGCGATGTTATTATGAAAGTTACGTTGCATCATAACTGGTTTGATGGTACAGGACAACGAAATCCGCGTGTACGATATGCCACCGTTCATTGTTACAACAATTATCATGTGGGACATCCAGTGTATGGAGTAGCCTCAACATGCAATGCAAATGTTTTGGTAGAAAACTGCTATTTCAAAGATACACAAATACCATTACAGGTTGGCGTTCCGGGTTTTTCACCCGCAGGCTTTTTGGTTCAAAATGGTTGCTTTTTTGATAACTGCGGAACTCCGCAAACCAAATATAAGGACATGACAGGATTATTTCCATATTCCTATACACTTGATAGTGTGAAATATGTGCCTTGTATAACTAAGAATTATTCAGGAGCTGCCAAACCCTATCGGGCTGATACAACTATTAATTGCACAAGTGGTATTCCGGACAATAAGAAAGACACTATACCGGACAATAATGGTTGTGTTTGGATAAAAAATAACCTTATGCAGCCTGTTGATGCAAACAACTGGTTCTGGTTTAACAATGAAACAACTGCCGCACCCTATTTCCCAACGATGATTACTTTGTTACCATCAGTTTCATCGGCAGGTGTAACTTCCACTTTGCAAACCGCAAAAGTTGGTGCAGGTACAGATGGCACTATCGGAAGCGCGGGCGCGATTACCGGTTGCATCGATTTAGGGAAATCAGCTACAAAAGGCGATTTTACCGGAGGTTCAGCCATATTTCAGCTACCATCGTGTGGCGAATTTAAAATCACAACTTCCCGCACTGGCGACAATGTTTTTAATGTTTCAGTTGCAACTACAGCCAATGGAGCATTTACTCAAAAATATGCTTATTCAGGAGGCAAAGGTATTTCCGAAATCAACCTGAGCGAATATGTTCAATCAGAAAATCCGGTTTGGGTAAAAATAACGAATGGAGCTACAGGAAGTTTGAATATACATGCCGTAACGGTAAAAAACTATGTCAAAGACTGTACTAACGCCGTTACATCAGCGATTCATAAAGACGATTATCTTTCGTTCTATAATAACATTCTTACCTTCAGGAGCGAAAAAACTTGCCCTGCAGAAATTTCAATCTTCTCAGTTGATGGGCGCAAAATAGATATTCCCTTTCGCGGTTGGATTGAAGGTGGAGTTGAGAATAAAATTCAACTTAACCTGAATCATTTAAACAAAGGAATGTATATTGTAATCCTATCTACAAACGAAGGTAAAACCAGTTTGAAAATTCAAAAATGAAATATCTTTCAAACTTTCAAACTTTGAAATGAAATACAGATTAATATTAACAGCACTATTATTTCTTTTTTCGGAATTGAATGCTGCAAACTATTATGTTTCACCAACCGGAAAAGACACCAATGCAGGAACACTTGAAGCGCCAAAATACAGTATTTCTACACTGATAAATACAGTATCGGCAGGCGATACAATTTTTGTGTTACCCGGAGTTTATGCCTACAATTCAACAATCAGAATTTCCAAATCGGGAACAGCTGATAAACGGATTTGTATTTTCGGCACAGGATACGCTACAAGTTCCGAACGACCAATACTCAATTTCAGCGGACAAGTTCCGGGCGATGCAAATCGCGCTTTTTTGTTGGAAGCCGGTGCAAATTATTGGCACATCAAAGGATTGATAATAAAAGAAGCCGGAGATAATGGAATTAAAATTGAGAGCAATTGGAATATTATAGAATTTTGCGATTTCGATGCATGTTACGATAGCGGCATACAGATTGGTTTGGCAAAAAATTCGGGTGCAAACGATGGCAGTTGTGCATACAATTATATCCTGAATTGCGATTCGTACAACAACTGCGACTCGCATAAAAGCGGAGGAAATGCCGATGGTTTTGCCTGTAAACTGTTTTGCGGGCCGGGAAATATTTTCGAAGGATGCCGTGCATGGAATAACTC
>CAYQWD010000218.1:0-4867 GCA_964420955.1 uncultured Paludibacter sp.
CATCACTCGCTCGGCAATAGCTTTAAACACCGAGCCCGCCATTCTTCCACCTGAAGGGGAACCACGATGCGGTTCACGAATAACAACAATACATGAATACTGGGGATTATCTGCAGGAAAATAACCACAAAAAGAAAGTTGGTGGCTTTTTCCACCTGCCTTGTAACCCTGTTTTCCTTTGGATATCTGTGCAGTTCCGGTTTTACCGGCAATACGAACAATATCTGATTTTACATTATGAGCTGTTCCCATTTTGCCTTCAATGACACCCAGTAGCACTTCCTGCAAATCTTTAACGGTCGATGGTTTGCAAATTGCCGGATTTATTACATCCGTTTCGAAGGTTTTTACAACTTTTCCATTTTTCATAATGGACTTTGCAAATCTGGGGCGTACAAATACACCATTGTTAGCAATTGAATTGTAAAAAGCCAGTGTGTAAATTGGCGGAATCATTGTTTCATATCCTATCGACATCCATGCAAGCGTGGTTTTGTACCATGAATCCGGATTTTTTTTGGGATGTTTAATCATTGGTTTGGCTGTACCGGGTATTTCCAGATTCATCATATCGGTAATTTTCATCCGGTAAAGTTTTTCGACAAATTCCGAAGGTTTATTGCCGTAAGCTTTCATTATTGTTTTGGAAATTCCCACGTTCGAAGATGCATGAACCGCTTCGGCTAAAGTTATGGTGCCGTATCCGCCGCGATGTGCATTATGATCGCGCATCGGTTTATTGGCAATATGCCAAACGCCGTTTCCGGTATGAATTGTATCGGTTAGTTTTGCCCTGCCATCGTCGAGTGCGGCCATAAGTGATACTAACTTAAAAGTAGAGCCTGGTTCAACCTTATCGCTTACAACACCATTTTTGTTTTCGGAATAGGTTCCATCTGCATTTTTTTGCATGTTCACAATTGCTTTCACTTCACCTGTTTTCACTTCCATGAGCACAGCATATCCGGTTTCAGCATCGAACGATTTCAGGCTGTCTACCAATGCTTTTTCGGCAATATCCTGAAAATCTAAATCAATTGTGGACACAATATCCAAACCATCCACGGGCTCAACCTCTGTAATATTTTGATATCTGTTAGCAACTTTACGACGGGTGCACAAACCTGGCACACCTATTAAATTTTCATTAAAATAAAGCTCGAGACCATTTTTCCCTCCTTTTTGTTCGTCGGCATAAATATCGCCAATTGTACGCGAAGCTAATGAACCGAATGGTTTAACACGCTGGAACATTTCTTTGGTAAGCAAGCCGCTTGTGTAATTGCCCTTTTTAAACAACGGGAGTGTTCGTAATTCTTTAAGTTGTGCATACGAAATTCTTTTTGGATAAAGTTTCAGTTCCGGTTTCTTTTCTTCGAATCCTTTTACAAGCATCTGTTTGTATTCACGTGCCGTTTTGTCGCCAAAGAAAACGGACAATGCCTGCGAAACTGAATCAAGTTTTTCGTAAAAAAGTTTACCCGAATCATTGTTTAATGCTGGTACGCGCATATCCATATATACATAGTACGAAGGAATAGTACTTGCCATCAATCTGCCATCGGATGAAAAAATATTTCCCCTGTTTGGTTTTACTAAAATATCTTCACGTTTTTGTTTTTCTGCAACTTTCATCCATTCATCGCGCTCGACAAACTGTAACACTACGATACGATATATCACACCCACGAATAGAATACAAATCAGGGCATACATCAAACCGAATCTGAGGACAATATTTCGGCGCTTTTCTGTCATTGGCTATTTTTATCGTTTTTGTTTTCTGGTTGTTTGCTTTCAGAATTTGTGATTGAAACTGTTTCAGTGGTATCAATAACTATTGCGGGCTTTTTCGATACTTCCAAATCAATCCCGCGATCTTTTATCAACTGATTAATATTCGATTGGCGGGTTAAACGCATCAGCTGAGCTGAGATTGTAAGCGATTCAAATTTAATATCTTTTATTTTCTTTTCAAGTTCGAGAATGTTCAACAATTTTTTTTCGCAATAAAACCGGTTATCGACATAAAAAAACAATAAAATAAATATCATAAAAATCAATGGAATCTGTTTTCTGAAAAACTTTTTGGTGAACATATTCCCGTTCAAAAAATCCCGAAAACTGCTCGATTTTATTTCCGAGAGATCTTCGTTGCCTTTTATTTCGCTTAATATTTTCTTAAAAAATGACATTTTTGTGTTTCGCGTTTCTGGTAACTATTTTATTTCCTACGCTTGAGGATGCTTGATTTATTCTTTTCCTGTTTTCTTTTCCTGCTCTTCAGAATTCACAATTTTCTTTATCTCAAACCAATTCAGCAATACGTAATTTCGCACTTCGTGCACGTGGATTATGCAGAATTTCTTCTTCGTTAGCAACTATTACTTTACTATTTACCTGCTTAAGCGGTGCGATTATGTTTCCGTAAAAATCCTTTATAATTTTACCTTCAAAATTTCCGCTTTTGAAAAAGTTTTTCACCAATCTGTCTTCAAGCGAATGATAGGTTAGCACTGCAATTCGTCCACCGGGATTCAATAATTCCACTGAAACAGTCAACAGTTTTTTTAGCGCTTCCAACTCCTGATTAACCTCAATGCGCAATGCCTGAAATACACGCGCCATATCTTTTTTCTCTTTTTCACGTGAAAAATACGGTTTCAAAATTTCAACCAGCTGAAAAATCTGCTCTACAGGTTTTGATTCTCTGCTTTTAATCAGTGTGCGTGCAATTTTACGTGCATTGTGCAATTCGCCATACAGGTAAAAAACATCTGCGAGTTGTTCCTCTGAATAACTGTTGATAACAGTTTCGGCTGTTATTCCTGCGGCTGTATTCATGCGCATATCCAGTTTTCCATTGTAGCGGAATGAAAACCCGCGCTCTACTTCATCAAAATGGTGCGACGACACTCCCAAATCTGCCAGCACACCATCCACTTTTTCTACGTCATAATACCTGAGAAAATTTTTCATAAATCTGAAATTACTTCTCACAAAAGTAAATCGCGGGTCATCGGGTACGTTCTTTATCGCATCCAAATCCTGATCGAAACCGAAAAGCCGACCTTTTTTTCCTAAACGTTTCAATATTTCCAGGGAATGACCACCTCCGCCAAAAGTTACATCCACATAAATTCCATCTGGTTTAATGTTCAGTCCGTCAACAGTTTCATGAAGCAAAGCAGGTATATGATAAACAACTCCCAACTCATCTAAATGATGCGAGTTACTCCCAGTTATTAAATGGTTCATGGAGTCAGTTTTGTTTTTTAGCTTTTTTTTCATTTTAGGCAACAATAAATACACACATTCAAGGAGCGTGATTTTTTAATTTCCAAACGGCAGTATGAGTTTATTTATTCATCATTTTTTCCTTGAGCAGGCGGGCAAAATCAGCACAGGGTTTCATGCTTTCTTCGTAGCGGTCTTTACTCCACAGCGCGAAACGATCGTTCATGCCTACAAAAAGCACATTTCCATCTTCGAGTCCTATTGTTTGCAAATGCTTTTTCGAAATCAAAACTCTTCCCTGTGAGTCGATATCGAGCCATTCAGCATCGGACACAAACTGCATAAGCAGCATTTGATCATCGGGATTCCATACATCAAGTCCGGCTTTTAAATCATCCATCAAGCCATTCCAGACGTTCTCAGGATAAACAATCATGCAGTCATTTTCTGTATCTTTTCGCATAACAACACGATTCTTTTCGCCTTCGGGCAAAATTCTCCTGTAAACGGCAGGAATGAAAATTCTGCCCTTCACATCGGCTTTAGCTTCGTATTTTCCAATAAATGATGTCATTGCAAAAGTGTACATTTTTTCAACGGTAAAAGTATAAAAAGAATTTCAAATTCCCCACTATTCCCCACAAATAATTTATCAACAGTTTGCAAACAGGAAATAAGCATCTGTGTCAAAGATATCAACAACTTATAAACATCTGTCGATGAAAGAAAATTGTGATTTATTGATTTGATAACTCGATATTTAGATGCAAATATAAGGTATAAAACACTAAATGATTAGTAAAGTGGGGAAAAAAAATGAAAATATATTCAATTTCAATCTGAAAGCAAATCGGCTGATGTTTCGAAATTCAAATTTGTCAGCATTCAGTACTTTCAGCATATAATTTCATGTCCGGTTTTTAAGAGTGAACTCATTTATGTAATTTTGTATTTCAAAATACACAAAAAAATGAGTGAGCAAAAAGTTTCGAGAATAGACATTGATTCTGCCGTAAAATCAAAAGCGCCCAATACAAAGGTGCCGCGTTTTCTGATAAATTACCTGCGAAAAATTGTACATGAAGATGAAATAAATGTCTTTTTGAGTGAAATACCCGGAAGAAAAAATCTGGATTTCATGGAAAGTTCTTTTGGTTTCCTCGATATTCGCCTGAAAGTTGAAGGTGAAGAAAATCTACCACCAAAAGACGGCAAGTATATTTTTGTAAGCAATCATCCGCTGGGCGGGCTCGATGGTGTTGCAATCAGCTATATTATTGGCAAAGCGTACGATGGAAAAATACGTTTTATAGCCAATGATTTGTTGAACAACCTTGAACCGTTGAAAGAAATGACAATTCCAGTTAACAAAACTGGTGGTCAGGCTAAAGAAAGCGCGGTAAAAATGCACGAGTTTTACCTCTCCGAAAATCATCTTATGACTTTTCCTGCAGGAATGTGTTCAAGAAAAATTGATGGAAAGATTACCGACACCGAGTGGAAAAAAAATTTTGTGGCAAAAGCAGTTCAATATCAGCGCGATGTTGTTCCCATGTATTTTGAAGGACGGAATTCAAACTTCTTTTATAATCTGGCTAACCTGCGAAAATTTTTCAGAATTAAGTTTAAC
>CAYQWD010000218.1:4877-5454 GCA_964420955.1 uncultured Paludibacter sp.
TATATCAGTCTCTGGAAAACAGGAACCAATGGAAATTAAGTTTAACATCGAAATGATGTTTCTGGTGGATGAAATGTTTAAACAGCGCGGAAGAAATTTTGTACTTCGTATCGGAAAACCTATACCATGGCAAACATTCGATAAAACCAAATCGCAAACCGAATGGGCGCAGTGGGTAAAGGATATTGTGTATAAAATGAAATAATGACATTCCGAAGTTTCGGGTTACTTACCCGAAAAATTATAATTATAAGTGGCATTTAGCAAGAGATAATTACTTTAACCTTAGTAATAATTTAATACTCATTGTGTTATTTTATTACGCCCTATTGAATTATAAATTCCATTCTCAATAATTTGCCGTATGGCTGCTATAAATTATCACCCTTTTTTGTTGTGAAATATTGACTCATAACTCTTCGTTATTGTTAATTGCCAAAAAAACAGTCATTCGGTCAGTTTAAGTCAGAAATTATAAAAATGGTAATATAGCATAAATAACTTAGCAATGGGTCGTTATAAAATAACACAATGTGAATTAAATCAAGCTGTTAAGCATTGACATTATCGAAATTCT
>CAYQWD010000219.1:0-5429 GCA_964420955.1 uncultured Paludibacter sp.
ATGAATCTTGCAAGTTTCTCTTTTTACACTGCACTTGGAGCCGGAATATGGAATGCAATTCTCGCATGGCTCGGATATATTTTCCACGAAAATATGGATATGATTAATCACTACAGCCACGAAATCGGACTGATAATTCTCATCGCAGTTGTATTGGCTGCAACATACTATATTTATAAGTTTTACAGAGCAAAAAAGAAAAAATGAAAAAATTCGGATTAATCGGGTATCCACTCGGGCATTCGTTTTCGAAAAAATATTTTACTGCAAAATTTGAAACCGAAAATATTGATGCCCTCTACGATTTATACGAACTGGAAGATATTTCGATGTTTACCGGACTGAAACTAACACCTGATTTGTCCGGTTTGAATGTAACCCTTCCCTACAAGGAAAAAATAATCGGTTTTCTTGATGAACTCGATGTTACTGCGCAGAAAATTGGTGCTGTAAACGTAATCAAGTTCCTTCATACTCCAAAAGGATTAAAACTGAGAGGTTACAATTCCGATGCTATCGGTTTCCAAAAATCTCTAACTCCAATTTTAAAATCACATCACACCAAAGCATTGATTCTTGGAACCGGAGGAGCTGCGAAAGCAGTAAAATATGTACTTAATAATCTGGCAATTGAATCGGTTTTTGTTTCGCGAAACCTTAAAGAAGGTGTGATTTCCTACCGGCAAATCGATGAAAATTTACTTCAAGAATATAAACTTATAATTAACACATCGCCTGTAGGAACTTTTCCGAATGTGAATAATTGTCCTGAAATTCCTTATCAGTTCCTCGATGCATCACATATCCTTTTCGATTTGGTTTATAATCCCACCGAAACATTGTTTATGCAAAAAGGAAAGGCAGCAGGCGCTACAGTGAAAAACGGCGAAGAAATGCTAACCGGTCAGGCAGAAGCAGCTTGGCAAATATGGAACAGTTAGTTTTTTAAGGGATGACAGAATTCCGATTCTGTCGAAAAAAGGGATGACAGAATTCCGATTCTGTCGAAAAATTAAATGAAACCCATTTTTCTTGAAATATGCAAAAATTTGTTTCAATTGAAAAAGTAAGGATTATTTATTATCCAAAGTTTTTATTCAAAGGTGCTTTTGCATTGCCAAAAGTCGGAATTTTTGTTCATCAACATTTAGCGGGCAATAAAAATCTGCTTATGCATGAGTTCGGGCATATTTTACAATTCCGGAAATACGGCTTTTTCGTATTCTGGCTGAAAATTGCTCCGGTGAGTTTTTTCAGCGCGTTAAAATCACGTGTCAATCCCCGTCACCAGCATAAATTTACAAGTACTGAAATAGATGCAAATGTGCTCGCTTATAACCATTTTGGCAAACCTGCCGACTGGAATTTCGATCAATTCCCGTTAAAATAAATAATTAGGTTTTTTTCATCTTATTCCTCCGCCTTCTCCTCCACCTTTATTAAAAATCAGTTTTTCAACACTCTGAATTTCCGTTTCACGGTATTTCCTTCATTATCCTGAATTAGCAAAGTGTGTATTCCGGGTTGCGGCGCAACTTCAATTTTGTGTATTCCGTGCGTTTCCTGCACAAATTCGCTATCGATATGCCAGAAAACGGTTGCGCCAGGTTTTCGGTGAATCGCTTCAAAAAGAAGTAATCCCTGCTCGCCTTCTAATCCTTTAGGAATGTAAATTGCAGTATTATTGTCGGGTGTGAGTATATCCATAACCCATTCATTGCTATTGGAACAACCCTGCATAAACGGTGGCAGTAAACTGTATTCAGGATGATGCTGCCGATAAAAATATTCCTGTGCCGGTGGAAGTACAAACCAGTTTTGAATTTTCATCTTACTTACCGGATAACATTCGCCGGTTACGCGATACATTCCTGTAGAATCGAGAAAAACTGATGCGTGGTACGGACACGATTTTACTTTTATTCCTTTTTGTGGTATCCATACCGTTTCAGTTTCACAGTTTGGATTAGTTCTGAAACCACTTTTTTTGCATACTTCAACTTTTTCCATATCCTGCAAAGGTTTTTTGAACCATGTTCCTATACGCAGTCTTTTAAACATTTCGAACATTACAGGCGCAGCATGCGTTACTCCGGTCAAACTCGGACGACCTTCGCCGCTTGAGTTTCCAACCCAAACGCCTACTGTGTATTCAGGTGTAACGCCAATCGACCACGCATCGCGTGAGCCAATGCTGGTGCCGGTTTTCCATGCAATTTTATGTGTCGAAGCAAAATAATCCCATCCGATTTCGCCCCACGGACGGTTTACTGTTGTAAGCGCTTCGAGTGTAAACCACCATGCTGCAGCTCCTGCGCGTGGCGTTAAAATTTTCTTTTTATCACTTTTGCTGCTTTTTTGTTTTACATAAATTGCTTTTTCAAAATCGGTGTTGTAATTTTTTTCATCGGCAGCATACGACAACAAAGCGCGTCCCATACCTGCATAAACAGCTGTAGTTTCGAGTAAACTCACTTCGGCGCTGCCCAAAATCAGCGAAAGTCCGTAGTTTTCGGGCGATCGGTTTATGGTTGTAAAGCCGCATTGCTGCAAAAAATTATGAAATTTCACAACTCCATACTGATCAAGTTCGCGCACGGCAGGTACATTGAGTGAGTGCGCCAAAGCTACATCGGCAGGAATAACTCCCTGAAAGTTTTTTTCAAAATTTTCGGGCGCATAAGCTCCAAAACGCGTGGGAATGTCCGTAACCAGAGATTTGGGAAGCAACTCTCCGTCATTAAGCATGGCTGCATATAAAAATGGTTTCAGAATACTTCCTGAACTGCGATTAGCGATGGCATTATCAACAAAAGGGGAATTTTTCAAATTTTCGAGTTCCACGTTTCCAATATAAGCCCGCATTTCGGCTGTGCGTGTATCGAGCACAATAATCGCGATATTTTGTATGTAATTGCCGGAATAATAACGGATATAACGGCGGGCAATATTGATAGCATTTTTCTGAATTTCCGAATGGAGGGTTGTTTGAATTTTTTTCCCGGATGTGCCATCGTTGATAATTTTGTTGAGCAAATGTGGCGCTAATTGCGGCAAAGCCGATGGTTTGTCGGGTAAAGGTTCGGCTTTGGCAAGTTCACAGGTGGTTTTGTCAATTACTTTCTTTGCGTACAGTTTATCGAGCAACCGATTGCGTTTTTTCAGATAGATTTCATGATTTTTTCCCGGGAAAATTAACGCGGGTGCATTTGGTAAAACCGCGAGCGAAGCAGTTTCGCCCCACGATAAACGCGATGCCGGACGACCAAAATATCGCCATGCCGCAGCATTCATCCCAACCACATTGCCTCCATAAGGTGCGTGAGAGGCATACAGTCGCAGAATTTCATCTTTACTGTAGCCAATTTCAAGTCTGAAAGCAAGGATTATTTCATAGATTTTCGCAAAGATATTTCTGTTCTGATGATTCAGACTCAACCGGATTACCTGCATGGAAATGGTACTGCCACCGCTTACTACTTTTTTCGATTTTATGTTCTGAATAATGGCTCTGAAAAACGAAACAGGATTAATGCCCGGATGGATATAAAAATATTCATCCTCGAAATACCGGATAGATTCCCTGAATTTATACGGAACTGAATCCGCCTCGGGGAAACGCCATTGATAATCGTCGGCAATGCGCGCCGAAAGAAAATTGCCGTTTGCATCTTCGATAACTGTGCAATATTTTGATTGAAAAAGCGGCTTGGGCAGCGAAAAAGTAAACCAGATAAGAAAAACCAAAAACACCATCAACACCCAAAAACGCGGATATGGATATACAAGCCTGTGCTTTTTGCAGAAGACTTTGAAGGTGGCAAAGAGATTGCTGAATGTGATATGCTGCATTAAAAAACAGGTTACTTATTTGAAAAGATTAATTCTGAATTTTTTTATATATTTACTATTTACTCCCGATGCTTCGGGATGACCATTTACTATTTACTCCCGATGCTTCGGGATGACCATTTACTATTTTCTCCCGATGCTTCGGGATTGATTATTAGATATTAACTATTATTATTTGTGTTAATACTTAATGTAAACTATATAGTTCGGAAATTCTATTTTTTTTAAAACAATCACGAAATTTTCTATTCACTTTTTGGCATTGTTATCAGGGTGGAAGCACTTGCAGGAAAATTAAATTTCGTTATTCCAGAGCATTTTCAGAAATTCTTTTACAGGAATTATTTCAATACCATTCATAATCCGTTTGTTTATATCCATCGAAACTACAATAGTTCGCGCTTTCGGAAAATCTTCCTTAAAAGCTTTTAATCCTTTTAGATGTCGGATATTGACTTCTTTACTTGATTTAATTTCGATGGCAACCCTACCAAAACCGATAATTGCATCTACTTCAAATCCACTACTGGTACGCCAGTAACTAAGTTTTTCGTCAGACTGTGAGTAACCCAAATAAGCAATAATTTCCTGAACGATGAAATGTTCAAATGATTTCCCAAAATCAATTGTTCCGGGAATTAAATTCTGCTTATTCTGCAAATAATTGGCAATACCAACATCAAAATAGTAAAATTTTGGGGCAAAAATTGCTCTCCTTTTTTGAGTGGCAGTAAAACCGGGTATCAAATAACCAATTAATGTGTCCTGCAATATTTCAAAATAATCCTTTACCGTTCGATGATCGATTCCGCAATCCTGAGCAATATTTTTGTACACCACCATTTCCCCATTGCTCATAGCTGCAACTTCCAAAAAGCGTGTAAATGAGTTTAAATTTCTCGAAATAGCTTCTTCGCGTATTTCTTCATTCAGATATACTCCGATATATGCCCGAAGTCTTTCTTTGGAATTGTTTACTGTATAATGACGTGGAATCATGCCATTATTTATTGCCCGGAGCAATTCAAAATCAGGAATTTCTGCGCTTACAAGTGGAAACAGCGTTCGCTTCAAGGCACGACCTCCGAGTAAATTTGCACCCACTCGCTTGAGTTTTCTCGGACTGGAGCCACTAAGTATGAATTGTAAATTTTTTCGATGAATAAGACTTTGTACTTCATCCAAGAGTTGGGGTATTTTTTGAATTTCGTCAATAATTACCAATTCTCCGTTGGTTGCAGTTTCAAGCTCTTCGCTTAACAGCGCCGGTCTTCTCACGAATCTTTCAAAATCAACTGAGCGCAGCAAGTCGTAATAACGAACATTAGGAAATTGATTTTCGAGCAATGTAGTTTTGCCTGTTTGCCGTGCACCCCACAAAAAAACAGTATCATTGTTTTCGTTTTCGAGTTGAAGTTTCCGTATATACATAACTAATAAATTAATTATATCATGATAAAATTGCATTTAATGTTACAAATATATTATTATATATTTGAATATCAAAATATAAAATTAATTATTGCAATTTTTTGTATTAAATAGTAATATTTGATTGCCTTTGAGTTGAAATCATT
>CAYQWD010000220.1:0-5409 GCA_964420955.1 uncultured Paludibacter sp.
TACAAGACCTACATAACCGGGTCCTACGATGGTGATATTCACAATTTTAAATTTTATTAATTCTACAATTTACAAATTCACAACCACATTATCGCTTCACATTTGGCAACTCGAGCCCAAATCCTTTTTTCTTATCTTCAGCTTTAAGCCATATTCCCAGAAAAAAAGCTACAACGCCCAAACTTGCAAAAATAAGCATTGGCAAAGTATAATTATATTTAACAACTTCTCCCGCTGCTATTTGTTCTGCTACTCCAGGATTCGATACCTTCAATACCCAACCAATCAACACAGGAGTTAACATAAGTCCGATATTCTGAATCCAAAATATGATAGAATATGCCGAACCGAGTACACGATTATCAACTAATTTTGGCACAGAAGGCCAAAGCGAAGCTGGAACAAGCGAAAAAGATATTCCGAGCAAAATTATAGCTGTTAGCGCCACACCAAATGTAAAAGAAGTAGCTGGTGTAAGCGCAAAAATAAGATGACAAACCACAACTAATAACGAACCCAACATCAGCATCGTTGCACCTTTTCCTTTTTTGTCGATATACCAACCTAACAAAGGAGTAAGAATCATTGCTCCAATCGGAAAATATGAAAATAAGCTACTTGCTTCGGCGGTAGTTAAGCTAAGCCTGCTTTCGAGCATACCTGTAGCAAATTTCTGGAAGGGAAAAATGGCTGAATAAAATAACACACACAAACCTGCTACAATGAGGAAAGTTTTAGATGTAAAAATGGCTTTCAAATCGCCGATTTTAAATTCTTCATCTTGCGCAGATGTATCGCGTGCTGATTCGTCCTGTTTTTCGAGTTGGCGATCCATAAAGAAATATACTGTGAAGGTAAGCAACCCGATAATTAATAGCAATGTTCCAAAACCTACTGATGTTGAAACGCCTCCTTTTTCGGCAAGTATGGGCGAAATCCGAAAAACCGCAAAAACTCCCAAACGAGCAATAGCCATTTCAAGCCCCATGGCAAGCGCCAATTCCCTGCCTCTGAACCATTTCACAATTCCTTTTGAAACTGTAACTCCAGCCATCTCAACACCACAACCAAAAATGGCAAAACCTACGCTTGCAACTTTTGCTGATGCTGGAAAATTGGGCAAAAATGAGTTGAAAAAATCGTAACCAAAACCTCCGTTATTGAAAAAATCACTTAAGCCATACAGTTTTATGGAGGCACCCAGAATCATAACCAAACCTGACAGTATGGCTGTAAACCGCACTCCCATTTTATCAAGAATGATACCTGCAAAAATCAAGAAAAAAACAAAAACATTCAGAAAATACTCCGAACCGGCTACAGTACCAAAGCTGTCGGGCGACCATTTAAAATTCTGTTCGAGCAAAGTACTCAATGGCGCAAGCACATCGATAAACATATACGCGAAAAACATGGTGCTTGAAAGCATTAACAGCGCAATCCATCGAGCTGTGGAAGATTCGCGGAGTGTTGTATTAATTTTTTCTCTCATAAACATTATTATTTAAAAAATTGTTTGTACTTTGATTTTTTAATTTTTAATGCAAAGCTACTGATTTTTTTTTGCATGGGTACAATATCTGACAAAATTACAGACCTGTATTTTTCATATTTTATACGGTATTATTTTTGTAGAATTAATATCAATATTATCAATTCAGGTGGAAAGTGAATCGTATTATTTTAAAAAAAAAAATAAATATAATCCGAAAATTTTTTATATTTTTGTAAATCACACCAAGCTTAAAATATATGTTAGTCAACTATACAGAACAATTACATAATGTACTTTTATTCAGCGCTCAGGAAGCTGAACGACTGGGAAATAACTATGTAGGACCAGAACATTTGCTTCTCGGACTTTTAAGAAACGGGACAGGAAAAGCTATCGACATTCTGAATCGTTTACATATTAACGCACAAAAAGTAAAACAAAGCATTGAAAGCCAGATACGAACTGACGCCGAACCTACAGGTAGAGAAATTCCCTTACTTAAAAGCACTGAGCGAATAAAAAAAATTATGGAACTCGAATCTAAATCACTGTCATCGGAGCTGGCTGATACTGAACATTTACTGTTGGCCATTTTGAAGGATAAAAACAACCTTGCTACAGATATTCTCAAAGATGAAAATATCACTTATGAAAAAGCCAAAGCAATAATAGATAATCCTATTGATACACCTACTATGGCACAAAATTTTCAGGATGATGATGACGACGAAGACGAAACACAAGGGAAACAGAAAAAACGCGGTGCCGGTACTCCAAAACAATCGGACACACCTGCGCTGGACACTTTTGGTACAGATATTACCAAAGCAGCCATGGAAAATCGCCTCGATCCCATAGTGGGTCGCGAGCGAGAAATTGAACGTTTGGCGCAAATTCTCAGCAGGCGCAAAAAAAACAATCCTGTATTGATTGGCGATCCCGGCGTAGGAAAATCAGCCATTGTTGAAGGTTTGGCATTGCGCATTGTACAACACAGGGTTTCGCGCGTACTTTTCGACAAACGTGTAGTTTCGTTGGATATGGCATCTATTGTAGCTGGCACAAAATATCGCGGTCAGTTCGAAGAACGCATAAAAGCGATATTGAACGAATTGCAAAAAAATCCGGATATTATTCTGTTCATTGATGAAATTCATACTATTGTAGGAGCAGGAAGTTCACCCGGTTCGCTCGATGCAGCCAATATGCTTAAACCTGCACTTTCTCGAGGCGAAATTCAATGTATAGGCGCAACCACACTCGATGAATATCGCCAAAGCATCGAAAAAGATGGGGCACTCGAACGTAGATTTCAGAAAATAATGGTTGATCCAACTACAGCTGAAGAAACTTTGCAAATTCTTGAAAATATTCAGGATCGTTATGAATATCATCATAATGTTCGTTATACACCCGAAGCCATAAAAGCATGCGTAAGACTTACCGACCGATATATAACCGATCGTTGTTTCCCCGACAAAGCTATCGATGCCCTGGACGAAGCCGGCTCGAGAGTTCACATTGGAACTGTTTCGGTTCCTCCCGAAATTGAGGAACTGGAAAAAAAGATTGAAGAGCTCAAAAAAGAAAAATTGAGAGTACTAAGCGAACAAAAATATGAACTTGCCGGTCCCATTCGCGACCACGAAAAGCAATGCCAGTATCAACTCGACGATGCCATTCGTCGCTGGGAACAGGAATCTGCCAAACATCCTGAAACAGTTGACGAAGAGCAGGTTGCCGAAGTCGTTGCGATGATGTCGGGCATTCCCGTACAACGTATTGCTCAGGCTGAAGGACTTAAACTTCGCCAAATGAAAGAAGCATTGACAGGTAAAGTAATAGGACAGGATGAAGCTGTTGAAAAAATTGTGAAAGCTATTCAACGTAATCGGATTGGGCTTAAAGACCCGAGTAAACCAATTGGTTCATTTATTTTCCTTGGACCGACAGGCGTAGGGAAAACCCACTTGGCTAAAATTTTGTCCGAATTTATGTTTGACAGCGCCGATGCTTTAATCAGAGTTGACATGAGCGAATATATGGAGAAATTCAGCGTTTCACGCCTGATTGGAGCACCTCCGGGTTATGTTGGCTACGAAGAAGGCGGACAACTTACCGAAAAAGTTCGCCGCAAGCCATATTCTATTGTTTTACTTGATGAAATTGAAAAAGCACATCCCGATGTGTTCAATCTCCTGCTTCAAATGATGGATGAAGGCAGATTGACAGACAGTTTGGGACGAAGAATTGATTTTAAAAATACCATCATAATCATGACTTCAAACGTGGGGACGCGTCAGTTGAAAGACTTTGGCAAAGGGGTTGGTTTTAACACAAATCCCGAAATTCCGATTGATTCCGATTTTTCGAGAGGAGTAATTCAGAAAGCGTTGAACAGAACTTTTGCACCTGAATTTCTGAATCGTGTGGACGAAATAATTATGTTCGATCAGTTAAACCGTGATTCAATTAAAAAAATTATTGATCTGGAATTGAAAGGTTTATTCAGCAGAGTTATCGCAATGGGCTACAAAATGGAACTAACAGATGCAGCAAAAGATTTTATTGCTGAGAAAGGTTACGATGTTCAGTTTGGCGCGCGTCCGCTTAAAAGAGCAATCCAACGTTTTCTTGAAGATGAATTAGCCGATATTGTGCTTTCAGGAGAATTGCATGAAGGTGATACTATTTTAATGGATTTGAATGAAGCAAAAGATGGTATCAAAGCATTTCATAAATCAGAAGGAATTGCACCATTGGTAAATTGATATTCGAACAAGTCAAAGCAAATTTAATACGGAGTAATTTTGCTTCCTTAAACATAAAAAAAACCTAAAGTGATTTGAAAACACCTTAGGTTTTTTTTGTTTCATACTTCACCTAAGTTTACGAACCTTGATAAAGTTAAAAATATTTTATTACAATTCCCATGCAAGCGCACTTGCTCCGAGAATCGCAGCATCAGCTTCCTTCAATTCCGAAAACAGAATTTTTATCTTTCCTTTCCATATTTGCAGAAGATTTTCTTCCATGCTTTCAACAATAGGATTGAGAATCATATTTCCTGCTTTTGATAAGCCGCCAAAAAGTATAATTGCTTCAGGAGCGCTGAAAGCAACAAAATCGGCAAATGCCTGTCCGAGAATTTTTCCAGTGAAAGCAAAAATTTCTTTTGCCACTTCATCGCCTTGCAAAGCCGCATCGAACACATCTTTCGAAGTGATACTTTCAGCAGGAATATTGCGAAGAAGACTCTCCTTATTCGTAGTCTCAAGAATTTCGCGGGCAGTGCGCGCAACTCCCGTAGCAGAAGCGTAAGTTTCGAGACAGCCTGAACGTCCGCAACCACAAAGACGTCCATTGTTGCGCATTACATTCACATGACCAAGTTCACCAGCAAATCCATCGTGCCCGTAAACAAGTTTTCCATCGATTATAATGCCGCTTCCAACGCCTGTGCCCAGTGTAATCATTATAAAATTTTTCATTCCACGTGCAGCTCCGTAAGTCATTTCGCCAATGGCTGCAGCGTTAGCATCGTTAGTCAACGCCGAAGAAATACCAAATTTCACAGTCATAAGTTTTGCAAAAGGGATAACCCCTTTCCATGGCAAATTTGGTGCAAATTCGATATTTCCGGTGTAATAATTTCCATTGGGAGCGCCAATTCCAATTCCCTTAAATTTATTCAAACCACCGGCAGCATTGATCAGTTTCATTAACTCTTCGTGTAAATCCTGAATGTAAAGATTTACATTAGAATGTGTTCCGGTTTTTATTGCACTTTTTGATATCACATTTCCACGGGCGTCAACCACACCAAAAACGGTATTCGTACCGCCCATGTCCATACCAATTACATAAGGTTTATTCATAATTTTATTTTTTCAATTGATAATTTGAAAATTTGA
>CAYQWD010000221.1:0-5383 GCA_964420955.1 uncultured Paludibacter sp.
AGCACCCAGAGCATCCAATGTTTGCTTATATTCAGTTCCTGTAATTACTTTCCCTTTTTTGATGGTATTTACTTTAGTAGTGGTAAAATCTGTTGTCAACGCCAATTGTTTTATCGAATTATCAAAAAGTTTCTGACGGCTTTTCTGTTTTGCGAAACCCGGAATCATAGTGGGGTAACTACCAATAAATGCAATTCTGGCTCCTTGATTTACCAAATCTACGATATGTTTCAAGGTAGTTTCCGGCATTTTTTGCACAGATGGCAATATCAACGCTTTGTAACGTGCGCCACCTTCGGTAATAATTTCGCCATTTTCGCAGCGCGATGAAAGTATAAATTTATCGGAAATGTAATCCACATCGTAGCCATTGGAATATATTGAATGTACCACGTGAATAAACTCAGGCATGCGTTTTTCCATGCTGTGAATGTCAAATAGCAGTAGCCGACCACTTTGTTCGTCCCAAACATCATACACAGGAAGGTAAACTAAAAAATCATTATCAGGCTTACCCATTTGCAAAAACGACTGGCAACGTGCAATGTAATCCATCAAAGCAGGAGCATCGCGCCAAATACTGTTGGTAGGCGACATATCGATAGAAGCATAAAACTTCCATCCGGGCCATGCAGCTTCTCTGGGTGAATACGTTGTGCCGTGAAAATTCATTTTGTTCACACCTGCAACAAACATAAGGTCGATATCGGGCTTGCACTGTGAAAGTGAAGTGCGGAAATGCTCGGTTAGCCACGTGAAAGTTTCGGACGAAACATAATTTTTGCCGCTGATATGTGCTCCCGATGATGCATATTTCAGCATCGACAAATCGGAATCGTTTTTTCGGGTTAAGGAATCTTTGCGCAAACCTCTGATGTTAAAATCGGAAAGTCCGAAACCTTCGCATTCGGGAATGTCAACTGAAGCGTACAAATCAATCAGATTTCCGGGTGAACCATGTGCCTGATTTCGGGTTTTACTGCCATGTGTATGCGCCCAGTTTGTCCAATATTGGGTGAAATTTTCGAGCAGTAAATCGGATATGGTTTCACGATAATCAGCTACAATACGGCGGGTTTCGTCAGTCCGCGCTTTTGAAAGAAATTGGGGAAGATAATTTTCGAGTTTATAACCACGACGTTTTTCAAACTGTTCGAAAAAATCTTGTGTCCAGTCGGCACCATAAACCTCATACGAATCATTAAAAAAAGTATTTGGATAAGGCACGTTGTATTTTTTAAAAGCATTGCTGAAACGCTCAAAATAGCGCGCGACAGCAGGAGCAGAAAAATGATCCATCACAAAACCTTCGCCACCCGGCGCTGCACGCTTAACGGTTTGAAATGTTTTACCGTTGAAAGCTGCTATTAAAGTCCATTCTCCTTTGGGAGCTTTCCATCTTATTTTTCCCTCTGTATCAACTTTCGAAGTAAGATTCAGCGTTTTGTTTTTGCTGTAAGCCATCAGTCGCTGCAATTTAGCAACCGGAATTTGTTTTTTGTCTTCGGGAGCAATTTTCTGATTGAAAACAGTTCCGCCTTCAACTTTGTATTCAGTTACCAGAAGTTTCGAAGCAGCATCTTCTATACTAACTTCAGTACCTCCAAAAGGCCATCCGGTTCCTGTATTCATGTCGATTTGAATACCATGACGTTTCCCTTCCGAAATGGTATGTGCCAGCATTTTCATCCATTTTTCTGAAAGAAATGGAATGTTATTGGCATCATTATTCCGTACGCCATAAATAGGAGTGATTTCCACTAAGCCTATACCTGTACGTGCATATTCCTCCAAGTTCCATGTTAGATTTTTTTTGTCGACTGCGCTGCCCATCCACCACCAACGAGTGCCGGCTTTCGATTCGGGTGAATTCTCCACCGCTCCCCACAGAGGGGATATAGAGCAGGCAACGATGAAAAGTAGTGCTAATTTTTTTATTGTGTTAAAATTTGGAGTTTTCATTTTTCTGATATTGTGTTTTGAAATAAAATGTATAAGTGCATTTGTTCTTATCTATAAGAAGAAATTATGATTAATTTGTGCAAGAAATTATAATTTGTAATTTGTACAATTAAAAGTCCCTACTCGGTGGTTAGTGGTAGTTTTTTCCCTTCATGGGTTAGGTAGCTCTGCTCTGAAATCAAACACCAGATTCATTTTAACTCCTTCATCGCCTTTTTTTATTCTGATGGACGAGGGTTGACTGTTGGGCCCATGCTGATGCACGGGTTTAAAATCGCGAATTGCTGGAATTTCGTACATGAAAGAAAGATCACCTTCAGGAAATGCCGGCATTGTGTTGATGCCATCTTGTCGGTTTTTTGGTTCTTCGGGCGTAAAAACACGGAAGAATACGCCATCGCTCAAGCTGTAAATATTAAAATTGCTTTCAGAAGTTTGCATAGTTGCCCAATAAAGATTTGCGTGATATCCTTTAAACTCCGGATAAATAAGATTTTCGAAACTTTCGCCTGTAATCGTGTTGTTGTAAGCTTTGTTCCAAAGACCATAATTTGTTCCACGAATGCGATTTTTCCAAACCCGATACGGTCCGCGCCCAAACCATTCCATTCCTGTTGATTTTGATTCGGGATAAGAGAAAGTCAAACCAAAGGCTGAAATGTTTTCTTCCATAAACGAATCATCGAAACCGCCACCAAAAGTTGTTCGCGTAAGCATCACTGCTGCCATTTGCAACATTCCATCAGGCTTCATTTCCCACCTTATGGAGTCAAGCCCGCCGAAATAGAAGAAAGTTAGTACAGCGTTTTCTCCTTCCTGACGAACTTTGTAAGTGTTAACACGTGATTTTATACCTACTGCAACAGGTCCATTGTTAAACGAAACTTTCCCTTTTGCATTTTCAATATTGGTTATCAGCGCTGTGGTTTTATCAAAGCTCACTTTCAGATTGCTTACTTTAAGCGATATAATATTTCCGTTTTCTTCGAATGTTGTTTTATTATTTTTTGGTAGTTTATTTAAAGAAGAGGCGTGATAAGCCGAAACCAGTTTTACGGGGAAAGTACGTGTGCAAACTACAACTCCCGATGCATCGACAATATCAATTTCAAGCACATCCGCATCAAAAAACGTGGCATTTACCGGAAATTTTACTTTAGAAGTTTCACCGCGTTGGATGGCGGGTAAGTCACATTCGCCGTTACCGGTTATGGTTCGGCTCACTTTTGTGAGCGGTGATCCAATTTTTATCGTGCGATATTTCAGTTTGCAATTTTTCAGCGTGTTGTACAAATAATCGTTGGTTACAAAAATTTCTCCTTTAAATGATGGTGTAATCATAAAATCGCTGATTTTTATTGGCGACCAAATCTCACGAACGGTGTAATAACTTCCTTCTTTTTCACGGCGCGGGCCTACTATTCCATCGGTGCCGTTGTACATTTCCGAGTCAAGTATTCCGCCTTTATCAACCCGTTTCACGGCATTGTCGGAGAAATCCCACATAAATCCACCCGCAAACAAATGACTTTGTGTGTATTTATTCCAAAAATCTTCGAGTCCGGCACCATGTCCCTGATCGTACATTCCGTGCATAAATTCTGCCGGCATAAATACTTTGTAACCATTGTTGAAGCGGGCTACACCAGTTTGGTAAGCCGGATAATGATGCGTGTCCAAATCGTTAAAATCAGCCCATGCATGAATTACGTGGCGTTTCTGCGGATCGTATTTTTCAAAATGGCTGTCGAGATTATAATTCCAGCCACCTTCATTGCCATTGCTCCATATAATTATGGAAGGATGATTTACATCGCGAATTACCATCTCGCGGAGCAATTTTGCGCCAACTTTTGTGTCATAAGCATCTTGCCATCCGGCAAGTTCGTTTATTACAAACAGTCCCAGCGAATCGCACACATCGAGAAAATGTTTATCGGGTGGGTAATGAAATCGTACGGCATTGATGTTCATCTCCTTTATCAATTTTACATCTTCAATGCTGATTTTTTTATTTGTTGTACGCCCACCATCCGGATGAAAAGAATGCCGGTTGATACCTTTCATTACGATTTTTACATCATTCACATAAATGCCATCGTTTTTTCTGAAATCCACAGTGCGAAAACCAATCCGTTCGGTGAAAGTATGTATGGTTTTATTTTGAGCATTTTTCAGTTCAAGTGTAAGGTTGTATAATTCCGGATTTTCGGGATTCCAGTTTTGTACTCCATCCCATTTAGCTGAAATATTATGTTTGGAAACTCCCGATTGAAGGTTGAAAGTTTGTTCGGGAAATTTTATTTTCAATTTTGTATGCGAAATGCAGGCAACGATTTTAAAATTGTCGGGTAGGGGAGTTGTAAAAATTTCTGCATCGAAATTTCCATCAGCCTTAGCATTCACAGCAATGCGTTCGATATTTATCGCAGGTTTGTTAAGCAGATAAACCGGACGATAAATGCCACCGAAAAGCCACCAGTCGGCACGGCGCTCAGCTGCATTTACAAGGCGATTGGATGAGTGTTTCGATACTTTCACTTCGAGTTTGTTCAAAGCTCCGTACTTCAATTTATCTGTTATGTTGTAGGTGAAACGGTAAAATCCACCTTGATGTATTTCGCCTGCCATAATTCCGTTTATTTTTACTTCGGTATCGGTCATTGCGCCTTCGAAAACAATTTCGGTTTGTTTGCCCTGCCATTTTTTCGGTACGCTGAAAGAATATTCGTAAAGTCCGTACTCCATACTCGGATTTTTCAGTCCGGCTTTGTACCAGCGACCATAAGTATATTCGCCAAAACCCTGCAATTCCCATTGCGAGGGAACTTTTATTTTGCTCCATTTTTTGCTGTTCATGCCATCGGAGCAGTAAAATTTCCAGATTTTTTCATCGCCCAAACCAGTACCGGAGAGGTAAAGTATTTCGGTTTGTGAGCCAAAAACTGAAATTGAGAAAAGAAGCAGAAGGATAATTTGGAACTTAGCATTCATGATGTTTTGTGAATTTTTGAAGAATTAATGAAGCAAATCTAATAATAAAGTGTGATTTTTCCAATAATGTTTTTTCTAAGTGTTTCAATTTTGAATTTACAGCTATGAAGTTGCACAAAAATCGAGGATTTTTTTAAATAATGAGCTTTTTTAATAAAGATACTCAAATATGGCATCATGCAGGGTATTATAAATTATCCAACTTTCGCATGTGTATTGTGCAATAAATAAAACAATTAAAATATTTGGCGAACTTTATTGCCTGCACTAAACTGTTCCCCTCTCTAAAATCCTTTTTCCATTTTCTTTCTCCTTAGGGAGAAAGTCCCCGAAGGGGGATAGAGGTTGGGAGAGGGGTTAGGGGAGAGATCTGGCGATAAAAATTTGATAAAGTTCTTTTTTGTATAACCATTTGATTATCAAACTT
>CAYQWD010000222.1:0-5369 GCA_964420955.1 uncultured Paludibacter sp.
GCCTTCTTTGTTTGCAGATAGAAATTCATGATTTAATATTGTAGGTTTGAAACCAATATTGTTGCGCATATACATGGTTCCGTACATGAAAATGGTCGGAAACCGATAATTATATTCATTTCCCCACGATACATTGTTAAACAAATACATTGCCTCGTATGCGTTGTTTTGGTCAAATCCTTTACGAGCGCTTTCGAAAGCTACGCAATTTCGAACTACATGAGCGCCTACCGATTGAGCAAAAGCTGCGCCGCCCGAAGTTCCGCCACCTCCGAGTTTAAATCCGTTTCCGTTTCCGGGACTTGAACCATCGGCTCTTTTCCCTGCATTCCAACTCCAGCAATTGTCAATAATTATTGGATGGTAAACCATATATAAATCCCAGTTGTCATCGGAGTTGTTCCATGCACGGCATCCATAAAATTCTGTACCCGGACCTGGAAAAAGTTTTGCTGCAAATCCATCGGCATCGCCGCCATCATCGCTGCCGCTGAACGATTTTTTGTCGTAATTGTCCCAAGCATCGCAGTTTATTACCTTGTTGTATTTGCAATAGCTGTATTTTGGATTAAACTGTGGCTCTCCTGATACTGGAAAAGACTTGGTTTCTTCTATCGAAAAGTCTTTGTACATTCCAATTTGCAAGCCTGTATCGTTATTGCCATAAAATTTACAGTTTTCAACTACACAATAACTCCCTTCCAGTTTCATCCCATTGTCTTTGGCATTACATAATTCAAGATTCTTAAAATTCCAGTAATCGCCAAAATGGTTAACATAGATGCAGCGTGCCTGTTTGAATTCATTTATATTTGTGGCAGCGATGTTTGTGCCATCTATAATTACCCGCTCGCCGGGGTATCCAAAAAGACTTATACGAGCATCGGGTCTGCCTGCCTTTTCAATTTTTACCCGTTTAGTAAGCATGTAAGTGCCGCCACGCAAATAAATAATATCGCCTGGTTCGGCTACATCTACTGCTTTTTGAATATTTAAATAAGGGGAAGTTTCTGTACCTGGATTAGAATCGTTGCCGGTAGTTGAAACGTAAATAGACCGGGCATGAATTGTAAAGCTAACTGTAAGCAATACTGAAGCGAAAATAAGTCGCAAAATTTTCGTAAGTGTTCTTTTCATTTTTGTAAAATATTTAATTGGTATTTAATGGTGCAAATATATAGTCATTGTTAACTTAGCTTGTGTAATTTTTGACGTAATAAGTGTTCTTTTTGTGGCTTTTTTATTATTTAATATAAAATAATATTGCTTTCATCAGCGTTAAATTTTCAAAGAGCCTCTTAAATTATTCAAACTATTAAAAAACCCCAGCTTATGAATGCAAAAAAAACGTCCGGAGCCAGTCTTGAAAATAAAAAACCGATTATGTACATGATTGGATTTGTTGTTGTGCTATCATTAATTTATATTGCTCTTGAATGGTCAAAAACTGATGTAAAAGTTTTTAAACCATTAATTTCATCAATTTTGGGAGATGAACAGATAATTGATATACCTCCAACTTCACAAACACCGCCACCACCTCCACCGCCTCCTCTTCAAATTATTGATGAAATAAAAGTTGTTGAAAACAAAACTCCTGTTTCTGACATCGAATTCAAGTCGGAATTTAACAAAAATGAAGTTTTGCCAGATAACCCGATAGGTTTTGGCGATAATCAAATTGAAGATATTCCGGATGTGCCGGTTTATATTGCAGAAAAAATGCCTGAATTCTATGGAAACGTTAATGAGTACTTATCAAAAAATATTCGGTATCCACAAATAGCAATCGATACTTATACCCAGGGAAGAGTTATTTGTCAGTTTGTGATTGGGAAGGATGGTGCTGTCGAAGATGTTGAGATAGTAAGAAGTATCGATCCAAGTCTCGATAAAGAAGCAATGAGGGTGATAAAATCGATGCCAAAATGGAAACCGGGTATGCAAAATGGTAAACCGGTTAAAGTCCGCTTAACTTTACCAGTAAATTTCAGATTATTGTAGAAAGTAATGCTGAAATAATTTATTTTTTTCCCAATGACAATAGTTTGTGAGAAAAATTATTTTTCAACACAAAGATTGCCAAGATGCTAAGCCGCCAATGGTACAATCCGGTAACCGGATGAAAAACATAAAATTTATACACTTTGCGTTCTTAAATTATCTATCTGATTAAAGTAAATTTGTCAATTTTTCACTCTGGCTTTTTGTCTTAAATTTTAAATATATTTGAGTAAATGTCCGTTTTTAAAGAATATAAGTGTACCTTGGTGTGGTTCTAATTTACAAATAAATATTTATCGACCTGATGAATTGAAAATCCCTGAAGAAATAATTCTCAGGGATTTTTCTGTAATAGTATTTTTTATAACTATAACATTCAAGCAAGTTTTTATTTCCAATGTTTTTTTGTTTTTTCTATTTTTGTAATATCAATTTTTCAAGCACGTATTCAAAATGAATAATTTAAAATATGTTATTTTTGATTTTGATGGTACAATTGCTTCAACAGTAGAAATGGCTTTGGATATTTACAACCAACTTGCACCAAAATATAAATGCCGTCAAATAGAAATGAATGATTTAAGCAAGTTAAGCGCCGAAAATGGCAAAATTTTTTTTGCGGAATATGGAGTAAACAAATTCAAGCTGTTTTTACTGGTTTTGCATATTCGAGAGGAAATGAAAAAACAAATAGAATCAGTAAAACCTTTTGAAGGTATCATTTCTGTTATACATGAATTTAAAAAAGCTGGTTTTAAACTCGGAATTGTAACTTCGAACGCAAGGAAAAATGTGTTGAGATTTCTTGATAATCACGCATTGAAAAACTATTTCAGTTTTGTTTATTCAGGCAACAGTTTTTTCGGAAAAGAAAAAGTCCTTCGCCGTTTACTCGCGACTTACAGAATTATACCTGAAAATGTAGTTTATATCGGCGACGAAACACGGGATATAACAGCTTCGCACAAAACCGGAATTCATATCGTTTCGGTTAGCTGGGGACTGACTCCTGCCAGAACACTTAAGGCATTTAATCCTTTTCATGTAGTAGATAATCCCCGCGAATTACCTGAAATTGTTAGCAGAATTCTGAACCGATAACCAATTAAGGTATAAAAAAAGGTTAAAAAAAAATTGCGGGTAACCTCCCGGCCACCCGCAATTATAACTTAAACCTTAACTATGAAAATTTATCTGTTTGTTTACTCTACAAATATCGGTTAAATTTTTGAACAAACAAAATGTTTTTAAAAAAAAATGATATTTAAATAGAATTCTTAAGCCTGTTTAAAATTTAAAAGCGATTACAATTTTGTTTGTAATCGCTTTTTGAAAATTTGCATGTGACCCCGGAGGGATTCTAACCCACGACCTTCAGAACCGGAATCTGACGTTCTATACAGCTGAACTACGGAGCCTTTGTTTCAGGGCTGCAAAGTTAACAAAAATTTGCCGATTCCTGAAGTTTTTGCAGGTATTAATTTTTTAATCCCTGCGTCCCAGAAAAATCATTATATAATAAACTAATGTTGCCAGAGAGCCCAAAGCAGCTACCACGTAAGTATAAGCTGCAGTTTTCAGCGCATCTTTGGCAGGTGCATTTGTCTCGTAATTGGTTATTCCTGCACTGCTGAGCCAAGTTATAGCGCGGCTGCTTGCGTTAATTTCCACAGGAAGTGTAATGAAGCTAAAAAGCGTTGTCAGGGCAAATAAAATTATTCCACCAAGCAAAATTTGTGGAAACGAGTTGATAAGAACGATTCCTGCTAAAAGAACCCATTGCATCCATTGAGAAGCAAAACTAACTACGGGAACTAATTTAGAACGCATTTGAAGTGGAGCATAAGCAGTGGCATGTTGTACTGCATGTCCGCATTCATGTGCTGCCACCGCTGCGGCTGCCACACTGTTCGAATTGTAAACTCCTTCGCTCAAATTTACAGTTTTATTCAGCGGATTGTAGTGGTCGGTGAGCTGACCGGGCGTTGAAATTACTTTTACATCATAAATGCCATTATCGCGAAGCATTTTTTCTGCCACATCTTTTCCTGTAAGTCCATAATTTACCGGAATTTTGGAATAACGGTTAAATTTAGCCTTCAAGCTACTTGACACTATCCAGCTAATCAATGCAAATATCCCAAAAATAATATAACTTCCTAACATAATTTTTTTGTTTTAAAATAATTAAATTTTTATAGTTTTGGTTTCTAATCTCTCAAATACCTTGCCATTGACAAAATGGCAGTACCCAAAGGATTTTATATTGTTTTACGGAAAAATCTTCTTTCTCATCATCTTTGCCTTTGCCTTAACCCTCGCCTTTCCTAATCCTCGTATCTCACTATAGTTTGTTCTCTGTCAGGCCCTACCGATACAATTTTAACGGGTACTTCAAGTTCTTCTTCAATCAAAGCCAGAAATGCATTGAATTCCTCAGGAAATTCATTTTCCGACTTCATTTTTGTCATATCAGTTTTCCAACCGGGCAATTCTGCAAAAACAGGTTCAATACCTTGATTTATGTCGAAAGGGAATTTGTCAGTTTCTTCTCCATTAATATTATAAGCCACACAAGCTTTTATGGTTTCTAACTGGTCGAGAACATCACTTTTCATCATTATAAGTTGCGAAACACCGTTTATCATTATTGCATAGCGAAGCGCAACCAGATCAATCCAGCCACAACGACGTGGTCTGCCGGTAACCGATCCATATTCATGCCCAAGATTTCGCATCATATTTCCGGTTTCATCTTCAAGTTCAGTAGGGAAAGGTCCGCTGCCAACGCGGGTACAGTAAGCTTTAAAAATTCCGTAAACTTCACCAATGTTACGCGGAGCAAGCCCCAAACCCGTACATGCTCCTGCACATACAGTGTTTGAAGAAGTTACAAATGGATAGGAGCCAAAATCGATATCAAGCATTGTTCCTTGAGCACCTTCGGCAAGCACTTTTTTGCCTCTTTTAATCGCATCGTTAATTAAGTGTTCGCTGTCAACAAGTTCAAAACGTTTGATACATTCAATTCCTTCGAACCAATCATTTTCAATTTCAGCCAGATTGTAGGTGTAATTATACTGTTTTAGAATTTCTTTGTGCCTGTTTATTGCATTGGAATATTTTTCTTCAAAATTATGCAGAATATCGCCTACACGTACACCATTACGACTTATTTTATCGGTGTAAGTTGGACCTATGCCTTTGCCGGTAGTTCCAATTTTGGCAGCGCCTTTGGCATTTTCGTAAGCAGCGTCCAAAAGCCTGTGCGTGGGAAGTATCAGATGCGCTTTTTTCGAAATTTTCAGTCTGTCCGTTAAAGGATGTCCTGATGCTTCTAAAGCATCGACTTCAGCCTTGAATAA
>CAYQWD010000223.1:0-5327 GCA_964420955.1 uncultured Paludibacter sp.
GACCAAATGCATTTTCTCTTTTCCCCTTCAGGGGTTAGGGGTTGATATTATCTTTCTATTCACTTCTTTTCTTTCCCTATCGAAAAACCATCCCCATTTATTGAAGTACTTTACCATGTTTGTTATGTGTATTACCAGCATTTTAAAGTTGAAATACGAACTTTGCGCATGATGGTGTACTATACTTACTTCCGGATAAAAAACAGTTCGGAATTTTTGGTGAATTCGTCGCGTCAAATCTATATCCTCCGGATACATAAAAAAGCGTTCGTCAAATAAACCTGCTTTTTTTAAAGCTTCAGTACGCAAAAACATGAAACAACCCGACAAATACGGAACATCCATGGTTTTGTTGTAGCCCGTTGCACGCATTTCAAATTTATCACGGCTTTTCTTAGTCCAGCTTTCCGGCAAAAAACGTCTGAAAATTAAATCAAAAGGCGTTGGCAAGAGTTTACAAAGATACTGAATTTGTCCGTCAGGATAAAATACTTTAGGCATTAAATGTCCAATTTCTGTATTTTTATCCATACAATCGACAATTTCAGCTAAAATTTCAGGTTCAAATGAAATATCGGGATTGATAACTAAATGATAAGGAATGTTTTGTTCAATCGTTTTTCGGATTGCTATGTTGTGAGCAGCGCCGTAACCGAGGTTTTTGCCATTATTGAAAATGTAAATAGCTGCAAGTTTTGAAAAATCTGGAGTTCGTTTCGGAGAATTATCAAGCAAATAAACCTCATTCACCAGTTTAGAGTGCCGCAATAGTTGCATGAGCGGTTCAATTTCAGCAACAGTGTGGTTATACAATACAACAGAGGCATTGAGCATTTTAGATTTCCCGCTTTTTGGTTAAAACTCTTTTGATAGTCTCAAAGAACAAAACAGCACGATATTTCAGCATAAAAAAAGGTGATTTTGAACTTTTGGAACCAGCGCCCGAAGTATTTGTACTGTGCCGGCGGAATAAAATCAGTGGTTCATCAATATAAACTACATTATACTTCAATTCACAAAGTAAGCCAATCCAGGTGTCATGCTGAATTTGAACAGTTGGCGGAAAGGGCAGGGCATATTCCTTAATATTTTTTGTGAAAGCACATGTACAGCCGGCATATATACTTTTATACAAATTTCTGAAGTAACCCTTTTTATATTTTCTCCAGTTGCTTAGTTTTCCCATTTGTTCAAGTGCATCGTTTGTAAGAAAAGCATCCGTAATTACAAAATTATCAGTTTCAAGATAAGGCAACATTGTTTCCACTTTGTTAGGCAACCATACATCGTCCTGATCGGAGAAGAAAATAAAATTGCCGGAAGCATTTTTCAGTGCATTTTCGAAATTGTGAGTATAACCATGAATACCGGTATTGTGAAAAATTTTTATTCTCGGGTCGTTTACTGAACGTATCAAAAGTAAAGTATTGTCTGTAGATCCATCATCAGAAATAACCAATTCATCTTCGTTACCAAGTTGGATTAAAATAGAGTTAACTTGCTCAAGAATATATTTTTCGCCATTATAAGTGGCCATGCACACAGAAATCATTGGTAAATTTGTTGATTACAATGTTAACATCTATCAAAAATAACCTACTAAGCATATTTTTTATTTTCGACAGAATAAAAATAGGAAATTATTTTCGAAGGTATGAACAAATAAAGTTTTGAGGTTAACACCGAAGGTATATCGACATAAAAATACTTCCATGAAAAATTCTTATATCTTGCTCTGAAATTGTACGAAAAATGTTCTACATTTCGTTTTTTGGCTAAATCGCCTGAAATGCGGAACATCAATAAATTATGAGGTAAATTGGCAAATTTAAAACCATTATTTCGTAAACGGAACCAAAATTCTGTATCCTCTGCCTTCTTAAATGTTTCATCGTAAAAGAAATGATTTTCGAGAATGGATCTGCGGAACATAACTGTAGGATGAGCTACGGGACTTCGGAAAATTGCATTCAATTGCAACCACAAACCATGATTAGGGTATTTTCGGACTGAAACAATTTCGCTGGTTTCGTTAATAATCAGCATATTGCCACCCAGCACATCAATTTCATTGTGATTTTTAAAAAAGTTGAGTTGCCTTTCAAATCTGTCCTTTAATGAAATATCATCGCCATCCATGCGTACAATATATTCACCTTTTGCAACTCTTAATCCCTGGTTTAAGGCACGCACAAACCCCATGCGGCTATTTTCTCTTATAATTTTTACGCGTTTGTCTTTGGCGTAAGCATTAATTGCCTCAACTGTATCGGGTTTAGTACTATCATCGACAATAATAAATTCAAAATTTTTATATGTTTGTTTCAGAATACTTTCAATTGATTCCCTGATATAATCAACAGGTTCGTTGAAAGTAGCCATTACAACCGAAACCAATGGTTTTTTCATCATATTTAATCTGATTTTTTCGATAAAATACTCATCATACAATGATCCAACACAAGGTGTAAATCTTCTGCAATTTGCATATCGTCAACCGGAATATGTACATTATGCTTGCAGATTTGCTTCACTTTTCCACCGGAATAACCTGTGAGACCAATTGTAAATCCGCCATTGTTATTTGCATATTCAAGCGCTTTCACAACATTGTCAGAGTTACCTGAGCCTGAAATTCCAATCACTAAATCGCCGCTTTGCATGAAATTTCTCAACGGACCAACAAAAATTTCACCGTAACCCAAATCGTTAGCATAAGCCATCATGGTAGGAACATTATCGTTTAAACTTATAAATTTAAACATTTTCTCCTTTCCGTAAGATATACCCTTATTAAAATCGCAGCAATAATGCGATGCAGTGGCTGCAGAACCGCCATTACCCATCACAAATATTGTTCTACCCTCGTTTTTTGCATCTATCAAAATATTCATCAGTTGATTTAAATCTTCTTTTGATATTAAATCAATAGTATGTTTCAACTTTTCAAAATACGCTCCAATCTCATCAATATAATTCATAAAAAATCAAATATTATCCTGCATGTAAATAATTTGTGAACCTCCGGTGTCAAACCCGAATTTCATTTCGTAGAAGTCCTGCATTGACTTTCTGAAAGCCGGCTGTTTTTCCTTGTCGCAATAAAAAAGAATAAAACCTGCTCCACCTGCTCCAAGTAATTTACCTCCCAAAGCGCCTGATTTTATCCCTTTATTGTAAATCTGGTCGATATTACTATTCGAAATACCAGAAAGCAAACTTTTCTTCTTTAACCAACCTTCATGCAAAAATAATCCAAAATCTTCAATATTATTGTTTTCAAGTGCAGTTTTTAAATTAAATGCCTGCCTAACCATTTCGCGCTGTGTTAAAAATTCGGTTGTGCCGTTTAAAACCTCCTGCTGTTCTTTTAATAATTCATTAGCCGAACGTTTACCGCCTATATAAATCATTAATAAATTATCCTGTAACCGTTTTTTTACTTCCGGTTTCATGATAATTTTTTCTACATTCACCGATTCATCGCCATAAAAAGTTATAAAATTTAACCCGCCATAAGCTGCTGCATACTGATCCTGTTTGCCTATAGGACTTCCAACCTTGTTTATTTCCACTTCGCATGCCAAAGATGCAAGTTTTTCTTTACTAACTGCTCTGTTTAAATATGCCTTAATTACATTCAGCAATCCTACCGTAAACGAACTGCTTGAGCCCAATCCTGTTCCGGAAGGAACATCGGCAATTGAGTTTAAATCAACTCCGGTTAAATTATAATGTGTTAATACTTCTCTGAAAATTGGATGTTTTATATCCTGTATTGAATCTACTAATTCAGTTTTTGAATATTTCAGTTGAATTTTGTTTTTGTGAAAAAATGGATGAATGGCAATGTACATATACTTATCAATAGTAGTACTGACAACGGCTCCCATTTCCCGTTTGTAAAACGAAGGCAGATCAGATCCGCCGCCTGCAAATGAAATTCTGAAAGGTGTTCGTGATATTATCATTTTAAATCAATTTTTTTAATACATTTAATAATTCATACGGTTTATTTTGTTCAATTTTAACCGAAACTCTCACTCCGGCATTTTCTCCGGCTAAAACATCAGCATCGCGGTCGCCAATCATTACTGAATTGGAAATATCTATGTTCCAGTCCTTTGTAGCGCTTAACAACATTCCAGGCAAAGGTTTTCTGCATTCACATTTAATTTTATATTCTTTTCTTTCTTCAGGATATCCACTATCGGGATGATGTGGACAAAAATAAATCGCGTTCAGATATGCATGTTTTTCACCCAACAAAGTTTCGAGTTTTGCATGAATAAAATTCAACTCATCTAAGGTACATAAATTTCTTGCAATTACAGGCTGATTTGTAACAACAATTGCCAGATAACCCTTTTCGTTAATATATTTTATAGCTTCGCCGACTCCTTCAATCAATTCGAGCTGTTCAACCTTATGTAATAAATCAATTTCTTTTGTAATCACTCCATCCCTGTCGAGAAAAACAGCAGGCCTCGTATTTTTCCAGTTCAATCGTGCAACTTTTCCTGAAATTACGTCATCGCAAACCTTCTGATATCTCTCGGGAGTGCCCATATCTTTAATATATTCAGGAGAATTGTAGCCAAAAAGTTTCTTACCTGCTTTCAGACATTGTGGCAATATATCTTTTTCGATATGAGATTTAACACCGGGCGTGATAAAATCCAAAATAACCGGTGAAAAAATAAACAGTGCCGCATTCACCAAGTTTTTGCTTACAAATCCTTCGGGATGGGGTTTTATACTCAATTTCCGGACACTTCCATCATCGTTCACTTCCACAATGTCAGAATCATACGGATGATCATTTGGATGAATAAGCAAGGTAGCATCTGCTTTGTTTTTCTGATGAAAATCCATCATTTTTTGCAAATCGATATCCATCACTGTATCACCGTAAAATACAAAGAAATCTTCCTGTAAATCTTCTTTCAAATAAGCCAATGCTCCGGCTGTGCCAAGCGCTTGCTTTTCTTTGTAATACGCGATTTTAACATTCCATTTCGTTCCATCGCCAAAGTATTGCTCAATTTGTTCGCCTAAATGTCCAATGATAAAAATGAAATCACTGAATCCGTACCGTTTTGCAAGTTCAACCTGATATTCAAGAACCGGTTTACCGTTCACAGGTATCATAGCTTTGGGTATTTCGTTTGCAACCGAAGCAATTCTCGTCCCTTTTCCGCCTGCGACAATTACAATTTTCATTTTCCCAACGCTTTTTGTATGGCTATTCGTACTGAATCGTTCGAGTTGATTTTTGCTTCCCAACCCAAACTATTTATTTTGCTCAAATCATATTTGAATTCAGG
>CAYQWD010000224.1:0-4048 GCA_964420955.1 uncultured Paludibacter sp.
TATTTTAATAGTTTTACTCACGGGCATTGTATTTTCTCTTTTTGCACAAGAAGTTTCAGATCTCGAAAGACAAAGAAAAGAAGCTTTACAGCAAATTGAGATAATGAATAAGATGCTGAACGAAACCAAAAAATCACAACGCAGCAGTTTGAATAAGCTTAGCATACTGAAAAGAAATATTCAGGAGCGTAAAAAATTGATTGAAAACATCAATCTTGAAATATCAAAGCTAGATATTGAAGTTAACAGACTAAACCAGGAGCGGCGTATACTCCAAAACAGAGTAACCATGCTCAAAAATGATTACGCCCGTATGATTCAAGAAGCTCACATCAACCGTGGAGCATATTCAAAAATTATGTTTATACTTTCAGCAGAAACATTCGACCAGTCATACCGACGCTTACGCTATTTGCAGGAATATGCAGATTTCAGAAAAATTCAGGTTGAACAGATACAAAAAACTACTGAAGAACTGAGCAAAAAAACGATGGAATTAAATCAAACAAAGTTGACGAAAGTTGAAGTTGCAAAAAATAAGGAAACTGAAGCAAAAAAACTAACCGACGACCAGAAAAAAGAAAATGTTGTACTGAGTGATTTAAAAAAGAAAGAGAAAAAATTACAGACTGATGTCCGAATTCAACAACGCAAAGCCAACGAATTGAACAACAAAATTCAAAGGCTTATTGCTGAAGAAATTCGCAAAGCGGAAGAAATACAAAAAAAGAAAGATCCGAAACAAACCGCAACTGAATCGAAAACATCAAAACCAGGAACTGCGCCAAAAACTACTGCAGCCGTTTATACCCTTACAAAAGAAGAAGCGCTTATTTCCGGAAATTTTGCTGCAAATTCAGGCAGACTGCCATGGCCTACCGATCGCGGATTTATTAGCGGACGTTACGGTGTGCAATCTCACCCAGTACTCAAACACGTTACAACTAACAATAAAGGCATTTATATTCAAACCCCGACAGGCTCTAATGCCCGTGCAGTTTTCGAAGGCGAAGTTACTCAACGCTTCTCAATTCCGGGAAGCAACAATGCCGTTATAATAAAACATGGCAATTATAGAACCGTTTATGCAAATCTTACGAGTATATATGTAAATGTAGGCGATAAAGTAAATGCAAAACAATCTATCGGAAAAATTTATACCGATGATGAAAACGACAACAAAACCGAACTTTATTTTCAGGTGTGGAAAGACAAAGAATTATTAAATCCAGAAGGTTGGATAGCAAAGTAAACCCAAACACATAAAGTGTGATTCATATAGGTTATAATTATAAATTTTACATTGTGATAAATAGACTAAATTCAAACAAACAAAATAAATATTCCACTTTAAGGATGAGGGGTAGTTTTTTATGGAAGAAATAGAAATTCAACAAGTTGATTATGGCGATAGCAATATAATAACACTCGAAGGCTTGGAACACGTTCGTCGCCGTCCGGGAATGTATATCGGAAAACTGGGTGATGGAACACATGCCGACGATGGCATTTATGTGTTGTTGAAAGAAGTACTCGACAACTGTATAGACGAATACCGCATGGGAGCGGGCAAAACCATTGAAGTAACCATACATGATAAACATGTAGAAGTACGCGATTATGGAAGAGGCATACCACTTGGTAAAATGATTGAAGCAGTTTCGATAATGAATACAGGTGGAAAATATGACTCGAAAGCATTTAAGAAATCAGTCGGGCTAAATGGAGTTGGAACAAAAGCAGTAAATGCCCTTTCATCGAAATTTATCGTTCAGAGTTTTCGCGATGGACAAACCCGCAAAGCCGAGTTCGAAATGGGAAAACTTGTTGCTGATAGCAATATCATTTCTCAAAATGGCGACAGAGGTACTTATATTTATTTTGAGCCGGATCCTCTCATGTTCGAAAACTTTGGCTATCGCGATGAGTATATCGAAACCATGCTTCGAAATTTTGCATACCTTAACACCGGTTTGACGCTAATTTACAACGGGAAAAAAATTATTTCGAAAAACGGTTTGCTTGATTTACTGAATGAAAATCTGACTTCTGACCCTCTTTATCCGATTATTCATTTAAAAGGCGATGATATTGAAATTGCTTTTACACACAGCGACCAGTACGGCGAAGAGTATTATTCGTTTGTGAACGGACAACATACAACACAAGGTGGAACACATCAAAGCGCTTTCCGCGAAGCAGTGGCGCGTACAATTAAAGAATTTTATAACAAAAATCAGGAATTGTCCGACATCCGCAACGGACTGATAGCTGCTGTGGCGATAAGCGTTGAAGAACCGGTTTTCGAAAGTCAGACTAAAACAAAACTCGGTTCACGCGATATGTCGAAAGATGGAATTTCAGTAAATAAATTTATTTCCGATTTTCTGAAAAAAGAACTCGACAATTATCTGCACCGAAATGCTGAAACAGCCAACATAATGCTGCAAAAAATTCAGGATTCGGAAAAAGAACGCAAAGCCATAGCCGGAGTTACCAAACTTGCCCGCGAACGTGCCAAAAAAGTAAACCTGCACAATAAAAAGCTGCGCGACTGTCGCTTTCATTACAACGACTCGCTTACTAAGGATGAGAAGAAAAATGAAATGATTGAAAATTCCTGTATTTTCATTACCGAGGGCGATTCGGCAAGCGGCTCTATTACCAAAAGCCGCGATGTAAATACGCAGGCTGTGTTCAGCTTGCGAGGTAAACCGCTGAACAGCTATGGACTCACAAAAAAAATTGTTTACGAAAACGAAGAGTTTAACCTGCTGCAGGCAGCATTAAATATTGAGGATGGCATTGAAGGTTTGCGGTACAACAAAGTGATTGTTGCTACCGATGCCGATGTGGATGGTATGCACATTCGCTTGTTGCTTATTACGTTTTTCTTGCAATTTTTCCCTGATTTAATCAAAAAAGGTCACGTATATATACTTCAAACGCCGCTTTTCCGTGTACGAAATAAGAAGGAAACCATTTATTGTTATTCCGAAGAAGAACGCCTGGCAGCCATTGCAAAACTGGGAGTAAATCCTGAAATTACCCGATTCAAAGGTTTGGGCGAAATTTCGCCGGATGAATTCAAACATTTTATCGGCAAAGATATTCGCCTGGATCAGGTTACGCTCAAAAAAGAAGATGCCGTACAGGATTTGCTGTCGTTCTATATGGGTAAAAATACCTCCGAACGTCAGAATTTCATTATCGAAAATCTGATTGTCGAAATGGATGAGTAAAGGCATTAACATTTTACCGATTTACAATTTACAATTTAATGCCGGCTCCAATTCTTCAAACCCAGGGAATAAAATATGCAGGGTCAAAACTGAAAATTATTCCTTATATTGTTGAAATTATTTCCGAACTGAATGGTGTGCGAAACGTTTTGGATGGTTTCAGCGGAACTACGCGTGTTTCGCAGGCATTCGCACAACTTGGTTACAATACTGCTGCCAACGATATTTCTGCATGGTCGGAAGTTTTTGGTATCTGTTATCTTACATCAACAAAATCCGATAAATATTATCAGGAAATTATCGACCATTTGAACAATCAGCAAGGTTACGATGGATGGTTCACCCAACATTACGGAGGCGAGGAAGCTCAAATGAAAAGACCTTTTCAGGCTAAAAACACACGGAAACTTGATGTTATTCGCGATGAAATTGACCGGTTAAATCTGACATGGGAAGATAAATGCGTACTGCTTACCAGTCTGATTTGCGCATTAGATTCAGTCGACAGCACTTTAGGACATTATGTTGCTTATTTATCGGAATGGTCGCCACGTTCGTATAAGGATTTGAAACTGAACCTGCCGAAACGCTTCCCGATTCTCAGCGAAAATCGTGTTATCAAAGGAGATATTTTCGACACAATTGCCAAAAACGAATTTGACTTTGTGTATTTCGATCCTCCTTATGGCTCGAACAACGAAAAAATGCCACCCAGTCGCGTTCGTTATTATTCCTATTACCATATTTGGACTTCAGTAATTCAAAATGACAAACCGCAACTTTTCGGAAAAGCAAACCGCCGCGAA
>CAYQWD010000224.1:4058-5321 GCA_964420955.1 uncultured Paludibacter sp.
TCGATGGTTCGGTTTTCGAAGAGTTCAGAAAAGACACCGATGGACATTTTATAGCCATGAAAGCCCTTGGTAAACTTATTAAAGAAACAAAATCGCGCTATATTTTGCTCTCGTACAGTTCGGGCGGACGCGCCAACAAACAGGAACTTACCGATATTATGAACTCCTCCGGCAAAATGCTAAAAGCCATCGAAATTGATTACAAAAAAAATGTAATGGGCAACATGCGCTGGACCAACGAATGGATTAACAGCGATGGAAAATATCACGAATACTTGTTTTTGATGGAGAAGTTTTAGATAGACAAAAGAGCAAAGAACAAAGAGCAAATGGAGCTTGTGACATCCCGCAAGGCGGGAGAGCAAAGAACAAAGAACAAAGAGCAAAGATAAAAGATATAAGAAAACCTCGATGTTGAACGATTCAACATTGCGCAAAAGTGATGTGTCAAATTTGAAAATGCTTTGCAGCAATAATTTACCAAAAAATTAATGCTTCCTGTTAGGATTCTCAAAACAATAATATTTTTTTTAGAAAATTAAGGTGAAATTGAAAATATAGTTATTTATGCAATATTTTCAACTGTAATTGAAAAAATCGCAAATGATAAAATTATCATGATTTATTATTCCGAAAACAACTCAAAGGACACCAATCCTGATGTTTATTTTATGCAGCAAGCACTGCAGCAAGCGCAAAAAGCAGCTACCCGCGATGAAGTGCCGGTTGGAGCTATAATTGTGTGTAATGGCCGAATTATTGCACGCGGACATAACCTCACCGAAACACTGACTGATGTAACTGCTCATGCCGAAATGCAGGCAATAACAGCTGCTGCCGGATTTCTGGGTGGAAAATATCTTTCTGACTGCACATTGTATGTAACCGTTGAACCTTGTGTAATGTGTGCAGGAGCATTGGGCTGGTCGCAGATTAGCCGCATTGTTTATGGTGCTTCGGACGAAAAACGAGGCTTCACCCGCTTTGCTCCCATGGCGCTGCATCCTAAAACCGAAGTTGTTTCGGGAATTCTGGAAAATGAATGCGCTGAATTAATGAAGGAATTTTTTAGAAAGAAAAGATAAAAACATTAATTCGCCAAAATTAAAAAAATGTTATTAGAAATCATATTTTAACTATATTTGATGCCATAAAAATTTTATAGATAAATTCGCATAATTTGAATATGTTAAATACATAATTTTTGATACTTAGTCGAGCCTTAAAAACTGCATAAACAAAAGAATATCAATAAAATAAATC
>CAYQWD010000225.1:0-5320 GCA_964420955.1 uncultured Paludibacter sp.
AGTATTATTCGATGGTACAACCTATAACTGGAATGTTTGGGGAGATATACTTCAACCTTTGGACAACACAGAGGCATGGGCTACTTACGCCGATCAGTTTTATGCCGGAAAGCCGGCAATTGTACACAGCCGGCAGGGCAGAGGAACTGTTACTTACATCGGTGTGGACAGCAAAGATGGACGACTCGAAAAAGAAGTAATGAAAAAACTGTTCAATAAAGAAAAAATTCCTGCCGACGAGCAGCCAGAAGGCGTTATGGTGAACTGGCGCGATGGATTTTGGGTAGCTGTGAATTATTCGTCGGAAAAAGTGTTTATTAATATTCCTTCAAAATCTCAAATAATTTTTGGAGGCAAGGAACTTGAGCCGGCAGGAGTGGCTGTGTGGAGGTAAACTTAATTTTTGGAATATTTTTAAAAATTTTGTATCAATATCAGATGTGTTTAAAAATATTAATTTGTTCTTGTAAAATATTATATATTGCTAATAATTGTCAATAAAATAAATTCCAAAAGAACAACAGAATTGCAATTATGTTAGAAAAACATTATAAAAACTTTTAAAAAATTACAGAAATGAGACCAAAATTAATTTCAAAGGTTGAAAATTTTGGGTTGCCAAAGATGTTATTTTTATTTATGGCATTTATTGCAACCATGCCTTCATTTGCGCAAGTTGCCGGAGAATACCGTTCGGTTACTACCGGCGACTGGACTGCACTAACTACATGGCAGCGTTTTAACGGCACTACATGGGTAACACCCACAACTGCACAGGGTTGGCCAGGACAATTAACGGGAATAACTTATGATGCTGTAACTGTTTCAAGTGGTCATGTAGTTACAATTTCTAATACAGGAATAACTACCCAGCCATTTAAATCGCTCAATATTAAACCTACCGGTAGATTATACTTATCCGGTAGAATAAACACAACAGTAACTTTTTCTTTAGCCACAACTATTGTAAATATTGATGCTGGAGGTGATATTTACTTTTTAGATAAAACAAAATTAGTTTTGTTGACCGATGCAGCTGTTGTTATGCAAATTAATTTGAACGGACTTGTAGCTTCAACATGTAACAACAATGCCGAACTTTGGGTCGGAAATCAGAAATTTGCTGTTTGTGCCGGTGCTCCTGGCGATATTTTTACTTTTTCATAACTTATAAGTGCAGGAGGAACACTTAATTCAATACCAACATCGAACGGATCTGTATGTCAGGGTGCAACCATTCAACTAACAGGAAATTATAGCGGGGCTATTGGCACTACTCCAACCTATTCATGGACGGTAACTGCTCCTGGTGGTAGCGTAAGCACATACAGCACTAAAGATGTTACAATACCCTCGGCAATTACCGGAACTTACCAGGCAAAACTTACAGTTACAACTACTCTGAGCGGCACGGTTTACACAAATGCAGAAACAATTCCCGTAGTAGTTAATCCTTTACCAACTTTGGGTACAGCATCGCAGGTCAGAACGGTTTGCAGCGGAACTTCAGCAACCATTAATCTTATTGGTTTGGTGCCAAGCAATACATTTACCGTGAATTATAAAATTAATAATGTAGTTCAACCTGCTGTTACTGGTTTGGTTTCGAGTGGTTCAGGAACTTCAAGTTTTCAGACTACAGCTTTAAATGTATCAAACAATGGACAGACACTTGAAGTAACAAGCATTACAATAACCAATCCTACTACAAACTGTGCTACAGAATTCACCGGTAAAACTGCAACTTTATCTGTTTGGACTACCGGACCAGGCACATGGATCGGGCAGGTAAGCACAGACTGGAACGACCCTGCTAACTGGTGTGGTGGAATTCCAACTTCGACTACCGATGTAATTATAGCGCCGGTTTCTTCTCCAAATATTTTATTTCAACCCGTAATTGGCGCTGCAGGTGGAATTTGCAGAAACCTGACAATTAATTCTGGCGCTTCATTGATAGTAAATAGTTCCAACACACTGAATGTGTTTGGAGACATTTTAAATAATGGAACTTTTACTACAAATACAAGTACCGTAAGTATGCTCGGATCAAGCAGCCAATCCATCACAGGAACTGCATCATTTCATAATCTTACAATCAATAACACTGCAGGAGTGTTTGCTAATAATAATATTACTGTCAATGGTGAACTGAATTTAGCTTCGGCAAATCCCAATGAAACCAACGGAACACTCGAAATGGTTCACACATACGGTGATTATTCAAATATTCTGACTCCAATTCCAAATCTGACTACTACCTCAACCCAAGCACATGATATTCTTGGTTCCTACATACTTTTTATGGGTGCAAATGCCACTTTTACAGGACAGGGAGATGTAACAGGAAAAATAAAAAGAACAACCATAAACGAGAATACTGAATATACTTTTGGCAGTCCGTATACATCAATTAAATTTAACAGGAATACAACCGGAACACTTCCTTCGGAAATTATGTTTGTTATTTCAAAAGGTTCAGACCGAGGAATACATTCGAATATAACGAATGCTGTAGGAAGGCTCTATCAGATTATCAGAACGGGTGGTTCTGACCCTACTACATTTTCATTGAAACTCCGATATCTTTCAAGTGAACTGAATGGAAATATTGAAAATAAAATTGTTTTGTGGGATCACCATATTCCTTACGGATCAACAAATACACCCCACGAACATGGAAAGAGTGCTCAAGATACTTCTCAGAAATGGATTTCGCTTAGTGGACATAGCATCTCTTATCTCGGGACACAGGAAGTGATAGGAGGTTTTACAAAATACTGGATGTTAACAGAAACATTAATTACAGGTAATAAATGGTTAGGCGCTGCACATGGGGCAAATGGTACAAAATGGGAAAAAGCCGAAAACTGGTCAGCCGGAAATGTTCCAAATAGTACTGATAATGTAATTATTCCGGTACTTACAGAATCAAATAACAATTCACCAACATTATACACAACTTCATTGGCAAAATCAATTACCATTGAACCCGGAGGTATATTAAATGGAGGTAACGGTACTGGAGGAGGTGCGGCAACTCTTACAATTGAAGGAGGAATCTCTAATAGTGGTGGAGTTGGTTCATGGAATAATATGGGAACTTTTAATCCAGGAACTTCTACTGTAGTTTTTAACTATCCAAGAACAACTTTGAACGAAATATCAACAATTACAGGTACTACCAATTTCAATAATCTAACATTAAGTTCAAATACATATTTAGTAATGCAGCCAGATGCATCAATTCAAGTTACAGGCACATTTACAAATAATGGAAACTTGGATGCAGCTACTTATAGCAATACATTTACTTACAACAGTAATACCAATCAAAACGTAGAGTTGCCTTCAACAGGTTATCATAATCTTGTTTTAGAAGGCACTGGAACTAAAACAATGCCTGCAAATACCGTAAATATTGCCGGAAATTTAACGTTAAATTCTTCCTTAACTACTACCGGAAATACAATTGTCATGAATGGGTTACTTCCTCAAACTATTGGCGGTTCGGTGTCGGCAGTGTTTAATAATCTTACAGTAAATAATACAGCCGGAGTTACAGTTAATAAGGACCAAACTATTAATGGTACTTTAACACTTACTAATGGTTTATTGACAACCGGCAGCAATACACTTACAGTTGGGTGCGATGGTAATATTACTTATCCTGCTTATCCTTCAAGTAATAGTTATGTGAACGGAAAATTAGCAAGATTATATTGTGCCACAGGAGCAAAAACTTTCCCGATTGGAAAAGGTGGAAATTATCGACCATTGACTATAAATTACACTACGTTAACCGGAACAAGTACTGTTACTGCAGAGCAATTTGAAGCGGTAATTCCTGGAACTATCGCCACAAACACTTATGCACAGACTCGATACTGGAACATTACACAAACAGGCGGTAGCGGTATGACGTATAATTTAACGCTCAATGGCGATACGTTTACTCCCGGCGATGGCGATCCGGTTATTCTTAAAGGTGATGGAGAGGTAAACAATGCGATAAGCGCTACATTCAACGCTCCAAACTTTACTATCAGCGATCAGACGGGTTTCAGTAATTTTGCGGTAGCTTCAAACTGTGCTGCGCCAACCATGAAAACACAACCTTCAGCAGCAAGTACTTGTGCCGGTTCGGGAGCGCCACAATTCATCTCCGAAATTAATCAGACATATAATGTAACTTATCAGTGGCAGGTTAATTCAGGAAGTGGTTTTGTAAATGTAGCTTCAGGCGCACCCTATTCAGGAGAAAATTCAGCTACGCTTACTGTTTCAAATCCATCAATCAGTATGAATGGATATGTTTATAGAGTAATCATTAGTCGAAATTGCGGAAGCAGTGTAACTTCCAGCCAGGCTACGTTAACAGTTAATGCTCTTCCTACAATTAGCTTAGGTAATAATCCTGCCGTTTGCTATGGTAGTTCAACTGCAAATTTACCATATTTAGGAACTACCGGAAGTCCTGATCAATACCGGATTGACTACGATGCAGCAGCAGAAGCTGCCGGATTTACTGATGTGTCTTTTACTGCATTGCCTGCAAGTCCAATCACTATAACGATTCCTAATACAGTTGGAACTTATAGCGGAAATATTTATGTAAAAACAAGCGCTACAACCTGCGAAAGTTCAGGTTATCCATTTGCAGTAACTGTATATTCGCTACCGCAGGGTTCTATATCGGGTAACAGAATATGTTCAGGCGAAAACGGGATGCTTACTTTTACTGCTATAGTAGGTTCAGGACCTTTTACACTGAAGTACAAAATCGGTACGAATGAAACAGAGCATACGCAATCGAATGTTTATTCTGGAACCCCTTTCAATGTTGGCGCATTAACGGCAACTACCGAATTTACTCTGGTTTCTATTCAGAGTGAGCACTGTACAAGAACTTCAGGATTTACAGGCAACATTGCAACTGTAATAGTGGCAACGGCTTCAAATGTAAGCCGGACAGGAGCTGTAAACAACGAATGGAACAATCCTGATAACTGGAGTAATAATCTTGTTCCCGTAAGTTGCGATATCATATCTATTCCTTACGTAAACATCAATTCTCCTGTGCTTTGGTCTGATGAAAATGTTGGAAATCTGACATTAGCTCCGAATGCACAATTAACAATTGGTGATGCAAATACTATTAATGTCCATAATTTTACACTTGAAACTGGGGCAACATTCCTCGACAATAATGGTACTTTGAATGCTACAACTGTAAATGTGAAGCGTAATTTGACTTCGGGACGAAACTGGTATGTGTCAAGTCCGGTTTCGGCTGCCAAAAGTTCTGTGTTTAATGCAA
>CAYQWD010000226.1:0-5081 GCA_964420955.1 uncultured Paludibacter sp.
ATCTGACAGTTATCATATTGCTTTTGCAAAGTCCGGCATATCTTGTAAACCTTAGTGTACAACTTGCTCAGGCAGGTTCTGCACTACCAAGTGGTTTCATTTTTACGGCCACTTCTACTTTGATACTTACCGGCGGAAGCATGTTTATTATGTGGCTTGGAGAAAGAATTACCGATAAAGGAATTGGCAACGGTATTTCCTTTATAATTCTTGTGGGTATTATTGCCCGTTTCCCGAGCGCTATCATACAGGAATTTGCTCTTCGCAAAGATGGTGCAGGAGGTTTGGTTATGTTCCTTGGTGAACTTATCTTTCTTCTTGTAGTTATAGCAGCTTCTATTATGCTAGTACAAGGAACTCGTAAAATCCCTGTTCAGTATGCAAAACGCGTTGTAGGAAATAAACAGTATGGAGGAGTTAGGCAATATATTCCGCTAAAAATAAACGCTGCCGGAGTAATGCCGATCATTTTTGCCCAAGCAATTATGTTCATTCCTTTAACGCTTGCAGGTTTTGCTCAATCAGAAACAATGAGCAGTTTCATAGGCGCTTTTATGAATAATACCGGTTTCTGGTACAATTTTGTATTCGCTCTATTGATAATCACATTTACTTATTTCTATACAGCTATAACAATCAATCCTACACAAATGGCTGATGATATGAAGCGGAACAATGGTTTTATACCAGGTGTAAAACCAGGTAAGAAAACTGCTGAATATCTCGACGAAATAATGTCGCGCATTACTTTGCCAGGATCTATTTTTCTTGCAATTGTAGCCATCATGCCTGCCTTTGCTTCTTTGCTTGGCGTAAATCAGGAATTTTCTCAATTCTTTGGGGGAACTTCGCTTCTTATACTTGTAGGAGTGGTACTTGATACATTGCAGCAAATTGAAAGTCATTTGTTAATGAGACATTATGATGGTTTGCTGAAATCAGGCAGGATTAAAGGTCGTACTGGCGGTGTTTCGGCATATTAACAGAATTATTCAATGATTTTTCTGAAAACCGAAGAGGAAATTGAACTGCTCAGACAAAGCAATCAAATAGTTGCTAAAGCGTTAGCGGAACTTGCAAAAATCATACAACCTGGAATAACGACCGGGCAGCTCGATAGAGTAGCTGATGAATTTATTCGCGACAACGGCGCTATTCCCGGTTTTCTCGGATACAACGGTTATCCAAAGTCAATTTGTACTTCGGTTAACGAACAGGTTGTTCATGGAATTCCTTCTGATGAAGTAATTTTGCACAACGGCGATATAGTTTCGGTGGATATTGGGGTATACAAAAATGGTTTTCATGGCGATTCGGCTTATACTTTTTGTGTAGGTGATGTGACCGAAGAAATTAAGTCATTGCTTCGTGTTACTAAAGATTCACTATACAAAGGAATTGAAAATGCAGTTGAAGGAAGAAGACTTGGTGATATAGGTTTTGCAATTCAATCGTACTGTGAGGCAAATGGTTATTCTGTTGTTAGAGAAATGATTGGACATGGAATAGGAAGAAATCTTCATGAAGCTCCAGAAGTGCCTAACTATGGTCGTAGTGGTAATGGTATCATGCTTAAAACAGGTATGACACTTGCAATAGAACCAATGATTAACTTGGGAAAACGCCAGCTTGTTCTTGAAAAAGATGGCTGGACTACCCGAACTGTTGATCGTAAACCTTCGGCACATTTTGAGCACTCAGTGGCTGTTCGAAGAGGGAAAGCAGATATTTTATCAAGTTTCAGCTACATCGAAAAAGTTTTAGGAAATAAAGCGATTTAGAAATATATCTATGGCAAAGCAAACTGCAATTGAACAGGACGGAATAATCATCGAAGCATTATCAAATGCAATGTTTCGGGTAGAACTTGAAAATGGACACGTTATTACTGCTCATATTTCAGGGAAGATGCGTATGCATTATATAAAAATTTTACCCGGTGATAAGGTTAAAGTAGAAATGTCACCTTACGATTTGTCCAAAGGAAGAATATCGTTCAGGTATAAGTAAAACTGCCCCTTGACCCCCCAAAAAACAGGGGTATTTGTGCAGAAGGTTAATAGTAGTAATTTTGAATATTAAATATAAACAACAAATAACTCTTTCAAAATCCTCTTCTTAAGGATTGGGGAGAATATAATTCATTCATTATGAAAGTAAGAGCATCAGTAAAAAAGCGCAGCGATGAGTGCAAAATTATACGCCGCAAAGGTCGCTTGTATGTTATTAACAAAAAGAATCCCAAATTCAAACAACGTCAGGGATAATTAAAATTTTATCAGCAAAATAAATTAAGTTTATGGCTATAAGAATTGTCGGAGTAGATTTACCCCAAAACAAGCGCGGGGAAGTTGGATTGACTTATATCTACGGAATAGGTCGCAGTAATGCAAAAAAGATTTTGGAAGAAGCCGGAGTTAGCTTTGACATAAAAGTTAAAGACTGGACTGACGACCAAGCAGCAAAAATCCGTGAAATAATCGGAAACAAGTACAAAGTAGAAGGAGACCTTCGCTCAGAAGTTCAACTTAACATCAAGCGATTGATGGATATCGGATGTTATCGTGGCGTACGTCACCGTATCGGACTACCAGTGCGAGGACAAAGTACAAAGAACAATGCCCGTACACGTAAAGGTAAGAAAAAAACAGTTGCTAACAAGAAAAAAGCAACAAAATAAAAATTAACTTTAACGAATATTGAAGTAAAAATTTCAAACGAATATGGCAAAAAAAACAGTTTCAGCCAAAAAAAGGGTAGTAAAAGTAGACGGTGTAGGACAATTACACGTACATTCATCTTTTAATAACATCATTGTAACACTAACCAACGGAGATGGTCAGGTGATTTCTTGGTCATCGGCAGGTAAAATGGGATTTCGCGGATCAAAAAAGAATACACCCTATGCAGCTCAAATGGCAGCCCAGGATTGTGCAAAAGTTGCTTTCGACCTTGGATTGCGCAAAGTTAAAGCTTATGTTAAAGGTCCCGGAAACGGACGCGAATCGGCTATACGTACCGTACATGGTGCAGGTATCGAAGTTACCGAAATTGTAGATGTTACACCACTGCCTCATAACGGATGTCGTCCGCCCAAACGCAGAAGAGTATAATTTGAAAATTTAATGCAATTGTTCGTAACTCGAATTACTGCATTGTTCATAATTTTAAAATTAAATTGTTTGTTGTCATCAGATTTTTTTTGATAAATTTGGATTGCAGTTTTTTTAACCTCTCAGCAATCGCGGCTGTATTATAGAATTAAATCGATGATTTCAAACTTCTGAAAATAAAAATAAATAAATTAGAAAATGGCAAGATATATAGGACCAAAAACAAAAATTGCCCGTAAATTCGGTGAACCTATCTTCGGACCTGATAAAGTTCTTTCGAAAAAGAATTATCCTCCCGGACAGCATGGAAATAATCGCCGTAAGAAAACATCGGAATACGGTATTCAATTGCGCGAAAAACAAAAAGCGAAATTTACTTATGGCGTATTGGAAAAACAATTCCGCAATCTTTACGAAAAAGCCCAAAGCAAACCGGGCGTTACAGGTGTTATTCTGCTCCAGTTCCTCGAGTGCAGACTTGATAACATCGTATATCGACTTGGTTTTGCACCAACCCGCGCAGGTGCTCGTCAGTTGGTAAGCCACCGTCACATAACTGTGAATGGTAAGGTTGTTAACATACCTTCTTATCATGTACTTCCTGGTCAAGTGGTTGCAGTTCGCGAAAAAGATAAATCAATGGAAGTAATCGCTGCATCGTTAAATGGATTCAACCATACAAAATATCCATGGATTGAATTCAATGCTCAGCAACTTTCAGGAACATTACTTCACATTCCTGAACGCGAAGATATTCCTGAAAACATAAAAGAACAATTAATTGTAGAGTTGTACTCTAAATAATAAGTGAGATTATGGCAATATTAGCATTTCAAAAACCCGAAAAGGTAATCATGCTCGAATCGGATGCATTTCACGGTAAATTTGAATTCAGACCACTCGAGCCTGGTTATGGAATTACTATCGGAAACGCATTGCGAAGAATACTTTTATCTTCTCTTGAAGGCTTTGCAATTACTTCAGTAAAAATAGATGGTGTAGATCATGAATTTTCTACCATCGCCGGAGTAATAGACGATGTAACGAACATCATTCTTAATTTGAAACAGGTTCGCTTCAAACAAATAGTTGAAGATATCGAAAACGAAAAGGTTACTATCAATGTTTCGGGTTTGACTTCATTGAAAGCTGGCGATATTGGTAAATACTTTACAGGTTTCGAAGTTTTAAATCCAAATCACGTAATATGTGAAATGGATTCATCGGCAAATTTTCAGATTGACATTGCAGTGAACAAAGGCAGGGGATACTTGCCGGCAGAGGAAAATAAAATGAATGAGAAAGCTGAATTTTCTTGCGCTTTGTTTTTTATTGGGTTTAAGCGTTTATCTTTTTAGAGAACCGGTTTTTAGAGCAATAGCCAAAAGTTTAATAAAAGAAGATAAGATTGAAAGAGCCGATGCAATCGTGGTTTTATCGGGCAACAGTTTCGATAGAGGCAATAAAGCAGCGGCACTTTTTTTTCATGGTTTTGCACCGCGTATTGTTTGTCCGGGTGGCAACCGTGCCTATGAGTTTGAAATTTTGAATATGCAAATTTCAGAAGCCGAAGCTGCAAAAATTAATTTAGCTCGTCTTGGAGTTCCTGATTCTTGTATAGTGATAATGAATGCAGGAACATCTACAAAAGAAGAAGCCGATTTGATAAAGCAATTTGCAACTATTAAAAAGTACAAAAAGCTAATTCTGCTAACTTCGCTCTACCACACACGAAGAGCTGGCTATGTTTTCAAGAAAGCTTTGAAATATACAGATATTAAATTAATGGTTTGTGGAGCAAAAAGCAGTCGCTTCGATGAGTTGAATTGGTGGAAAACAGAAGACGGCTTAATAGCCATGAATAATGAATTACTCAAAAACTTTTACTACTTCTTAAAAGGAGATTGGTAAGCATAGCTATCAATTAAAAAATTTAAAGCCGATGATTTGACAGATATGTTCACAAGT
>CAYQWD010000226.1:5091-5319 GCA_964420955.1 uncultured Paludibacter sp.
CCGCTTTCTGTCCAAAGTGTTCTTTTGTCACCATGAGCAAAAGAAAGGAGGGAGGTTTATCTTATGAGTGTGAAAGTGCCATCTTTTCTGATTGTTTCTGTTTTACCATTTTGAATGTTTGTTTTTTGATAGCTTATGAAATAAGTGTATGTGCCTGCTGGTTGGTCAATTCCATTGAAGTTGCCATTCCATCCTTGCAACACATCGTTGTGTACCATTTGCCCCCAA
>CAYQWD010000227.1:0-5317 GCA_964420955.1 uncultured Paludibacter sp.
CCCCGTTGCGCTTTGCTTACTGGGGGTTATGCAAAGTTAACTCCTGCGGAGTTTTAAAGCAGCCCTACTTAATGTCTGAAATTTTTCAGTTCATCGGGATTATGTTTGAATTTGAAAAAAATTGCAAATAAAATAGCAACGACTAAAGAATAAGCTGCAAAAACCATCCAGATTCCTGGCCAGTCTTTAACATGTGTTACCGGATCTTCAAACCATTTAGCTATAACAAAACCGGCAATTATGTTTCCTAAAACAGCGCCTACTCCGTTTGTCATCAGCATAAAAACACCCTGTGCTGATGATTGGATTTTTGAATCTGTATTTTGTTCAACATACAAAGCGCCTGAAATATTGAAAAAATCGAAAGCCAAACCATAAATAATACATGAAGCAATTATCAGAATGAAACCTGTAACAGAATTATCAGCTATACCAAATAATCCGAACCTTAAAACCCATGCTACCATACTGAAAAGCATAACTTTTTTAATTCCAAATCGTTTCATGAAAAATGGTATAGCCAGAATAAATAAAGTTTCTGAAATTTGTGAAATTGAAAGTATTATTGTAGAGAAATTATTAATTAATTCACCAACAGGAAAAACGGTTGCATCCTGTAAAAAACTATCACCATAAGCGTTGGTGAGTTGCAATGAACCACCCAACATTAAACTGAAAATGAAGAAAAGCGCCATTTTCTTTTGTTTGAACAATACAAACGCTTCGAGGCCTAACTTCTGAATTAAAGTTTTCTTGCCGGCTGTTTTGTCATCTTCTTCTTTTTTTATCACCGGAAGCATAACGAAAGAAAATATCGATAGTAAAATGGCAAAAACGGCTGATATTATAAAAGAGACTTTAATGCTTTGTCCGAAACCCCATTCTTTGGTAAAAATATTGGTAACCCACATAGCTACAATAAAACCTACAGTTCCCCAAACCCGTATTGGTGGAAAATATTGAGTGGGATCTTTCCCTTCTTTTTTTAATACCGAAAAACCGATTGAATTATTCAGCCCGATAGTTGGCATGTAAAAACTCATAGCAACCAGCAATACCCAGAAAAATGCAACAGGATTATCTATCAATGGCAAAGTAAACATTGTTAGGGCAAAGAATAAATGTAAAATGGCATAAACATAATTTGCTTTCCATTTGTCGGCAAGTATTCCAAAAAGTGTTGGCATTATTAACGAAGCAAAGCCCATTGTTGAAAATACCAAACCAAATTCAGCGCCATTCCATTGTTTTTCAACAAATCCGTAGTGTCCTAAAGTCATCATCCATGCTCCCCACACAAAAAACTGCAGAAAGTTCATGATAGTTAAACGAAATTTTAATCCCATGTTTTTTTTATTTACAATTTACAATTTACAATTTTTTTCCAAGTTTCCCTATTACTTTTCACTCGTTTCATTTCTTCTTGAGTGCATCTCTGATTTTTACGGCAAGCTCGTATTTTTCTTCCAGTAAAGCTATTTCAAGTAATTCATTCAAATCTTTTATAGGTAGAGTTTCGAGTTCCTCTGGAGTGAGCTCTTCCGGATTTAACTCATCAGAGGAATTTTTAGAAGACTCCTGTGTTGTAGTGTCCACTTCAGTTCCTACTATATCAATTATATTTGATTTGATGTAAAGCGGACAATAGCAACGTACAGCTAACGCTACTGCATCTGAAGTTCGGGCATCTACAATTATTATTCTGTCATCAACTTTTATGTGTAATTCGGAATAAAAAATATCATTCACCATATCACATATCAGTACTTTAACAAGCGATGCATTCAACGATTTTATAATATTAAAAATCAAGTCGTGTGTAAGCGGTCGTGGTGGCTTTTTGTTGTTCAGTTTCATGGCTATTGATTGTGCCTCGGGTTCGCCAATCATTACTGAAAACCTGCGTTGTCCCTGTTCTTCGGCCAATACCAAACCGTAAGTGCCTACTACTGACTGATTATAAACCAATCCGGCGATATATAGTTTTATTTCAGTGGTTTCAGACATAATTTTGTTTACGCAATCTCTGAAATTTATATTTTAGACCTTTTTTAAAAAAAACGACAACAAATATAATCTTTTTTTTTGGTTTAAAGCTACGATTTTAATAAACTTGATAATTTATATTTATTCATTATTTCGACAATTCCGATAAGTAATCATTATATTTTGACTTCATGGAGTTGACTCATTTTTATGTATTTTTTGGTAAAGAAGTCACAATTAATTAGCAGAAAAACCTAACTTTGCATTTAATTTGCTTTTTCTGAACATGCACAAAACTTCAAACATACAGATAAAAAACCGCAGGGCTTCGTTCGATTACGAAATTCTTGAAAAATATACTGCAGGCATTCAACTTTTCGGAACCGAAATTAAATCAATTCGAGAAGGTAAAGCCGGACTGAATGATACTTATTGCATGTTTATCGGTAATGAACTATGGGTAAAGAATATGCATATAGCTGCCTACAGGTTTGGCACTTACAATAACCACGAAGTGCAGCGCGAAAGAAAATTACTGTTAACCAAAAAAGAGTTGAAGAAACTCATTCGGGGTACAAAAGAAACAGGTTATACGATGGTGCCGCTTAAATTGTTTATCAATGAAAATGGGCTTGCAAAACTCGATATTGCACTCGTCCGCGGAAAGAAAAACTATGACAAACGTCAGAGTTTAAAGGAGAAAGAAGATAAACGCCATATGGACAGAGCGATGAAATACTGAAAGTTAATTACTGATTTTTACAACTGAAATTATTAGGGTTTGATTTCTTTTATTGCTCTCAATAAATATAACCTTGATACAATTACACACAGCAGATTCGAAGGAATACTCACTGCAGCAGCGCCTTTTAAACCCCAGAAATGAATTGCCAAGGGAATAAAAATCAGGTTAAATATTAGAATTATTATATTGGTGTATGCCTGATAATGAATCTTTCCCAATCCGAAAATTGCACCGCTTTGCAACTGCGTAAGCTGGCGGATACTCCAACCCACAGCCAATATTACAAAATATGGCATTGAAGCATCGTATTTTCCTCCGAAAATAAAACCAATTACCGGTGTTACAAATGATAAAGCAATCAGTAAAGTACCGAAAACTACCAGATACAACTGTTTGTTATAATACCGGTAAGTTTTCATAAATTCTGTTTTATCGGCTTGCGAAGAAGAAAAATATGAAATAGATATTTGTTGCACTGTGCCCGGAAATACTCTTAAAGCTACTGTGAGAGTAAGAGCAAAACTGTAAAAGCCAATTTCTGTCATATCGGCTATCATAAAGTTGATAATAACAATGTCGAGATAAGCTGAAAGTTCTGAAACGATTTGTGTAAAAACTGATTTACGGGCATAAAACCAGTGCTTTCCCAATTGTATTCGTGAATCGGTAAAGTGAACTGAATTTACTTTTTTCTGCTTAAAAAAATAAATAAAACAAGGTACAAGAATAATGATTAAACTTATATTCAATGCTATGTAATAGCCTTTTATGCCCAACCATACAGACATAAGTACAATTCCGGCAATGGTTATCAGTTTATTGGAAACAGTAATCTGCGCGAGATATTTTATTTGTTTATTCGCCTGAAAATAAACGGTAAAAACTGAAAATAAACTGTTTGTTATGAGCGGAAAAAATCCAAGTGGTATAAGTGAAATAATAATTTTATCCGAAGAAAAGACACCCGTGAGATTTAGTGTTATTATTATCAGATATAGCAAAACAGTTGTAACGATAGTAAAAACAGCGCCAGAATAAAGCAGTTGCACTTTTTCTTTTTCAGTCCGGTTTTCAGAGCATAGTTTTAGTGTCGAGGCGCTGAAACCCATACCGCCAATTACCGAAAAAAGTGCAGAAAAAGTCTGAATAATTTTAATCCTTCCTATATCATCGGGCGAAAGAATGCCCGCTACAAGTAGCTGGGAGGCAAATCCTACGATTTGAATTAGCAGATTTGCCGACAGCAAATGAAAAAAACCTTTGCTTCCGGACTTCTGTAAAATACCGGATATTTTATTCAGATTGTTTTTCACTGGAAATGTAGTTTATATGCAGCCAGTAATGTAAGTGCCTGAGCTTTCTCAGTTATATTCCCTTTGTTATAAAGACTTATAATGTCCGTTTTTAATTCATCATTAAAATCAACTCTGTGAATGTTCTCTTTAAAATAATTATCATTATAATCCCTTACATACTTATTTTGATCGTACCATAATTGCTCAGGAGTCATATTGTTTTTCCACATCGATTTTACGGGTAATCGTTTAATAGTTGCACGTTTGAAGCGATAAAAGGCACGAATTAGTTTATTGTTTGTTGGTTTGCAGCCAATATTTTCCCAAACAAAATCTGCTGCATCAGGATGTTTCTTTTTTATCCAGTCGATGTAAATTTGCTCTTTGAATCTGAAACTTCGGGGAGTCGAAACTACATATTTCAAAAAATCAGAATCGAGAAATGGTGATAAACTTTCGCCTACAAGATCGAAAAACAAAAAACCGTTGTTTATGCCATGAAAACCTCTTGTATAAAATTTATATAACTCTTCCGATGCATATTTTAATGCAATTTCTTTTCTTAGAGTTGTAGTTTTATCTGATAGTTTGGAAGAAAAGCTGCCATCTGTTATGTCCGGACTTGTAATCCGTGAACTTTTCAGATAACTCCCGAAAATCGCATCGCCTAGAATTCCGGTATGAACGAGTCCTGAATTCACGGGATTGTAAACGCGCAAAGCATCCAAAACATGCGATGCACCTGTGTATATTACCAAACCATCGTTCACTTTTACTGCTTCGTCAATGTTCATTAGTCCGGTTGCATTCAGGTCAATACAATCAAGTTTTAAGTTGTGTTTAAGTGCAATTTTTTTTGCAATTATACGGTCAGCGTAATTCTTATCTGAGAAGTTTAAAAGGGTTTGTTTGTAGCCGAGTTTATCAGCCATAAGAGTTGTCATACGTGAGTCAAGTCCTCCGCTAAGTGTTGTGATTGATGTCAGACCGGCTTTTTTGTCGATATCGAATTCACGTCGAATTGCTTGCCTGAACAGATAATCCGTTTTTTTAATTATTTCCGTATTCTCTGAAAGTTGAAAATAATTCTTGACTTCAAGTTTACCTTGCCATTTTTCGGCATATTGTCCGGCAGTAATTTGTTTTATCTCGCTTACTAATGTCAGGTCTCCAAGCATGAAACCGTTGCTCAGTAGCAAATATGCAGCCTGTAAATCAGGCGATGTTTTTATTTTCAGGGATTTTAAAGCTTCGTGTATTGTAAACAAGTCGGTACTGAAAAGAGAAAAAT
>CAYQWD010000228.1:0-5311 GCA_964420955.1 uncultured Paludibacter sp.
ACTTTTTTTGACTGTTGGTTATTTTACTAACTCCAAATGCGGCTAAAATCATATAAAGTGGTAAAATCGGCTGATGAAAACGCTCTGAATGTGCAAACGAACTCATAGAAATAATAGCTAAATATCCAACAAAGAATGAGACTATCAGTAAGTAATCTCTCCATTTTTTTTCTTTAATCATCCAAAATAAACCATAAAGTAAAAAGAAAGCAAGTAAATTTTTGACAAAGTTGGAACCATTCATAATCATCTGGTTTTCCTGATTAACAACATAAACCATTGATGGAAATGGAATGATAAATATCAATGGTGCAAAAACTGCAGTCGATGCATATTTTGCATATTGGTTGTATCCATCATCGCGCACTGATCTCCATTGCATCGAAACTTCCTGACTTGTGGTACGTTGTTCCCAAATTGAACTTATTTCACCTACATACTGCGTTCCTACAAAATATAAAGCAGCCACTCCAAACCAAATAGCAGCAATAATTCTTTTTCCCAACTTTACTGAACGTTCTGACGACAAAAAAAGCGCAGTGAATAAAGCAAATACTGCTGTAACTCCCAAAACTGTTCGGAAGAAAAAAAGTGAAATAACAAGCAACACAGGAAGCCAAAGAGTATTAAATGAAAATTTATGATTTCTGATTAAAGCATCAGCCCGTTCAATAAACCATGTAGCAAGAAAAAGCATTTCTACTTCTTTCAAATGTAGTCCGTTATAAAAAATTAAGTTTGGCATTAACATTGCAAATATTCCTGACATTCGACCGATTGATTCATCGAAAGTGCGGGTAGCAAGTTTATAAACAAAATAAACAGTTAAAGCGCTGAAAAGAGCCTTAAAAAGTCTGGCTACAATAATTGAATCACCAAAAACATAATATAACAGCCCCAAATATGTAGGATATCCAGTATCAGAAAAAGTACCCTTGAAGTGATTGAAAAACTCTGTTGTATCGCCTTGTTTAAGAAGTGCATGCAGCCAAATACCCAGTTGATGGTAATCATAAGCATCACCAGTTATCCACTCAAAAGGCTGACCTGTCCAGCTTGTATATAAAAAGTAACTGGCAACTACCCAAATTGCACGTATAATAAATGAATAAACTAACAGACGCAATACAAATTTTTTTGAAGAAAGATTCTGCCATTTTTTTGTAAGATGATTAGAAAAATAAAAAAAACCTACAACTTCAATAAGTCCTATCAATATGAACATAAAAGGAAGTGTATATTTCATATATATGAACGAAACTACTATTAATGCAACAATATACAGCAATATTGCCTTTTTGGTAAAGTATTTTGGAAAAAAATCGAGCATTTAATCTTATTGTTTTGATACTGATTGTAGATATTCTTTTTTTAAATTCTTAATGTGATTTTCTATTGAAAATCTGTTTCTGACATATTTTGAAGCCATTTCAGATTTCATTAAAAACGACTTTTTATCATGCAAAAATAACATAAATTTCTGAAGTAATTCGTTTTCATTGCCAGTCTCGTAAAGAGTTGCATACTCTCCATTTAAAGTTATCTCCTTCATTACAGCCCAATCGTTAACAAACACGGGTATTCCTTCTGCCATTGCTTCAACAATAGCAATTCCAAAGGTATCGTACTTGGTTGCATAAATAAATACATCAGATTGAGTCAGAATTTCATGAATATCATTTCGATTTTGGACAAATGAAACATATTTATTAATTTTATTTTCATTACAGTATTCAACACATCTATCGTAGTACTGGGGAAATTTCAATTGTTTGCTGCCAACAAAAACAAAATGAAAATCGGTAATGTGATTTTTTAATAAGTTAATGAACTTGCACAGCAATAACTGATCTCTTACTTCGGTGAAATTTCCAACTGAAACCAACAATAATTTATTCTTGGTTATTGCTAATTCTTTTCTAATATTTTTCACACCATCAGTATTTTTTGATTTACAAAATTTATTCATATCAATTCCATTGTAAAGTACTTTTTGCCGCAGATTGGAATATCGATACTTCTCAGCGAAATACATCATTTGCGTATTGCTTACAAAAAAGTTCATTTTTACAAATTTCAATGAATATTTTAGCATATACCTTGCAATTCCTTTCATTTCAAAATCATATCCATGATGTGTTTGAACGACTGTAACTTTCAAACCTATGACTGATAACATGGCATAAATAGCATCTATTGGCTGATGGGCATGTACAATTTTTATTTTGTTTTCAATGATAAATTCTCTTAAACTGAATAAATATCGGAAAAAATATATGTTTTTATACGGAAGATAACACAATTTTGCACCACTGTCATAAAAATCTTTTTCAAAAACTCCATCTTTATATCGATAAGTACAAAAAAAATTATACCCATACTCATGAGGATACTTTATAACATTAAGCGCCAAGGTTTCTGCCCCACCTCTGTGCAGCGAACCTAACATATACAGAATATTCATGTATAAAAATAATTTACTTGTTTTTTTTCAACTTATTTGAATATAATCGTAACGGATTCAGCATATTCTGACTTATGTATAGTTTAATATTTATCCACCAACGAACCAGGAAAACCGGTAAAATAAACGATAATCTATTTTTCAATGAAAAATTATTAAAATTCACTTTGTTAATTTCCTTTTTATAATCATGGGAATAACAATTTTTAAATCGATATGGAAACAGACAATACATCCTTAATTTATCCAAAAGTTCCTTTAAATCCTGTATTTTACTTTCGTATTCAACTAAATAATCCAAGTGGAAAATAAAATGTTTTTCGGGTGGGTAAACTACATAATTATCTACTGCTTTATTTTTTACGTCGACATCAAAATTATAGTTTGAGAGAGGCTTGTTCAGAAATGCTACAGGATATCGTAGAGCCACTCTTACCCATAATTCGAAATCTTCACCCATAGCTATATTTGGTTTAAATCCTTTTTCTTCTAAATATACTGATTTTTTCATTATTACAGCTCCTGTCCACACGGGCATTTCAAGTGTGTTTGCATAAACCTCGAAATAATTTATTAATCCCTTATCGAAATTTGGTGCTAATCCAATCCTAACAAGACGTTTCGAATAATTTTTAACAACATAATATGAACTTGCCCACAACCCTGCCAATGGAAAATGTTCAACCAGATTTCTCATTTCCAATAAAAAATCCGGCTCCCACCAGTCATCAGCATCAAGAAAGGCAAGATATTCATTTTTTGCAATTTTTACTGCATTATTGCGGGTTGTGGAAACACCCTGATTTTTTTGATCGATAACAGTTATTTTTGAAAATAATTCAATGTTGACCTGTCTTAATTTGTCCACATAATTTCTGAGTACATCTAAACTTTTATCAGTTGAACCATCGTTTACAATTATTACCTCAAAATTTTGAAACGACTGTTCAAATACTGAATCAAGTGCTTTTTGAATATATGGCGCCTTGTTATATAAAGGAATAATAACTGAAAACATTTGATTATAAGTTTTTGCTGTAAATAGAAATAATAATTTGCTTTATAATAAATTTAATCAACGAGATGCATTAAGGAGTTCAGAACTAAAATATCAGGACGCAAATAGGAATTGTAATAGTAATAATTCTCAAACATCATTTCCTTCATTTTTTCTGGATTATTCAATAAAAAATAAATATTTTTTATTAGCTCATCCTCTTTTTCAAATTTCAAATAATTTTTATCTTCCCTGAAAATTCCGGGAACTTCAAAATTTAAAGGTTCGGTAACTATTGCTCTTGATGCAGCAATATATTCAGCAAATTTCCAACCGGTAGAGCCATGTAAGCCAGTGGTTGCAACACAAATATTTGACAACTGCATAGTTTTTAAATATGTGCGTCTGTTTGTTAAATTACGAGGCATAATCAATTCAGGACAATATTTCCGCGAAAAAGGAATATCCTGCACGCCACCCAGAAACACGTTTCCAAACTCCTTCTTACAGGCTTTAATATAATTAACTCTTGATAGATTAATTTGTTCTCTATCTTCACTTATTTCTTTTGATTCAATTTCATCTGCAACTCCGTTAGGGTCCCATAATCGTACCAGAAAAATTATTTTATTTTCAGGGTATTTTACAGGATATTTCTCAAATTCATGTGGAGCAATGGAATGAGTATTAAAATTAATATATTTATGAAAAAAAGGATAATCTATCAATTCCTTCAGTTCATTAATTATTTTGTGTTTTAATATATGCTTTATATTTACCGGATAATTGAAACCAAAGGGGAAAACATTTGTATAATTTGAAATAATATCGGAAAACTCATTATTATAACTTCTTTTGAAATAAAAATCTGACTGAAGATAATTTTTATAGTATTTGATATTTTCATCTTTATCAGCGCCTAATAACCAGTTAGCGCTGTCGAACAAATCATAAATCACGTCATACCTGTTATTTATCCTTGCTTTTACAATATTGATTTTATTGTATGGCTGAAAATTTTTATTATAAATTACCCTAACAACATTTTTTTTTCTTAAAAGCTCAATTCCTGTATAAAGCTGATCTAAATGATGGCTATAAGGATAAAATGGCAATTCAATAGTGTACATTTGCTAATAAACTATTTAATGTTTAGTAATTTTTTCTTGATTCGGGATAATATTTTCCTGAATTTCTCAGAATTTTTGATAATAAAAACCGGTAACGAATAATTTAACCTGTCGCGTAAAGTTTGATTTTTCCAGTTAACTTTTTTCAGTTCTTTTTTTGCATCTTCACGCCTTGCATCATCAATATAATACTGCAACAATGAATAAGTTCTGAATTTATCAAGTAATTTTTTTAAATCAGGATTTGAATTTTCCATTTGTTGATAAATGCCGGTATGAAACAAAAAATCATGTTCTGCTGGATGCAACTCGTTATTCATTGCTCTTTCCGCATTGCTCACATCGTGATTGTAATTTGACAAGTGTTTATTCAGAAATGCAATTTTAAAGTTTAAAGCTATTCTGATCCACAAATCGAAATCTTCGCCCCATTTCAAAAACCGTTTAAAACCATTCAACGAAAAAAATGCATCCTTTTGTATTATTGTAGAACCAATCCAAAGTGGCATATAATAGAAATTTGCAGCATACACCTTAAAATAATCCAAATAACCCATTGTGAAATTTTCAGGAAAACCTATTTCTGATTTAATTTTTCTCTGATTTAAAATTTTATAATATCCAGCTCCCCAAACGCTTGCTTCAGTGAAGTTTGCAATCATCTCCTTCATTTCTTCCAAATAGGTTTTCTCCCACCAGTCATCGGCATCCAAAAAAGCC
>CAYQWD010000229.1:0-5306 GCA_964420955.1 uncultured Paludibacter sp.
TCGTTCGGGTAAAAAACTTATTGCCCACCGACTGATAAAAATAATTGAAAATAACGGTCAGGTTTTTTATATAACAAAGGGCGACAAAAATAATTTTACCGATGAACCATTCATAGCTAACCAGCTTGAGGGTAAACTTGAATCTGTTACACGTGGCAAACGAACATTTCTACATAATTCATCCTTAATGAATTTCAGGCGTTTTATGGCTTTGAAATTCAACAAAATCAACTCAAAAACGAATCAGTTTCTGGCTTCAACCGATAGTTTATTCAGAATTTCAGCTGCAAAACTGCATTCCCTGAAAGAAAACTTCAAACTGATTTCAGAAAACTCTAAAAGAATAATCCAGGTCAATGCACTAATTACAGTACTTCAGGGAATTCTACCGTTTGTAATTATCGTTTTTATAAAATTACTTGTCGACAAGCTTTCTATTTTAACAGATGAAAACGGTACAACTCAATTTGCGGTTTTACTGACGCTAACTGCCCTTGTTTTTTTGTTGAATGGCACACTAACTGAAATTAGGAATCTTTTTTCAGAAAAACTTAGCCAGTCGGTAGCACGAAATATTTATGCTCAATTACACAAAAAACACACTGAAATAGACATTTCGAATTATGAAAACGCCGCACATCAAAACGCGATGCACCGTGCTGTACAGGAAGCTTCGTACCGTCCGGTAAAAATTATCAACGATTTTCTTTTATTAATACGCTCGCTGGCAGCGGGATTGTTTCTTGTCAGTATTTTTCTGTCTATAAAATGGTATCTGGTGCTGGTTCTGATTCTTGCTACAATTCCTGGGGTTTTACATAAAGTCCGTTATGCAAGATTAACCTACAAACTGAAAATCTCGCAAAGTACTTCGGAACGTGAAATGTACTATTATAATCGTGTACTTACAGCTTTCCCATTTGCAAAAGAGATGCGGCTTTTCGGCTTCGGCAGTTTTTTTCTGAACAGATTCAGAAAAGTCCAGCAAATTATATTCGACGAAAGGCTCGGTTTACGAAAAAAAGAGTTGGGTTTTGGAATTTTAAGTCAGGTTTTTGCAGTAGCATTGATTTTTCTTTCCCTGGCTTATGTTTCGTACCTGAAATTTTCAGGAGATATTTCCACAGGTACGGTTGTTCTGTTCTTCTTTTCGTTTCAACGCGGTTATTCCGTGCTGAGTGATTTGTTTTCGTCCATCACACAAATTGTAGAGGACAACACTTTTCTGAATGATTTTATTTCATTTCTGAAAATAAAAAACAAAACACAAAACAAAGACGACAAGCCTTTTACTTTAAACAGGGGAATCAGTATTCAGAATTTGCATTTTAGCTACGAAAGCAGTGCCCGCGAAGCCCTGAAAGGTATTAACATAGAGATTCCTGCAGGTAAAACAGTAGCTTTTGCTGGAGCGAATGGTTCGGGCAAAACTACCATGATAAAGTTGCTTTGCGGTTTTTATCAGCCATCGAAAGGAAATATTCTTTTTGATAATACCGATGCAACATCAATAGGGATGAACAACATTTGCAGGAATACTTCGGCGGTATTTCAGGATTTTGCACTTTATAATATAAGTGCATTACTCAATATTGCCATTGGAAATATACAAAACACACCCGACTACGAAAAAGTACAAACATCAGCCCGAAATGCCGGCATCAATCAAGTTCTTGAAAAATTACCCAAAGGTTATGAAAATATGCTCGGTGTACTTTTTGAGGGAGGCGAGGAACTGAGTATCGGTCAATGGCAAAAATTAGCGCTCGCCAGAGCTTTTTATCGCGATGCTCCGCTTATATTGATGGACGAACCTTCGAGCGCACTCGATGCAATTTCGGAAATGCAAATCATTGAAAGTTTAAAAATGCTTGTTCAAAACAAAACCGCAATTATCATCAGCCACCGATTAACAACTGTAAAATGGGTCGATTTGATTTATTTTTTCGACAAGGGAGAGGTTATTGAACAGGGAACACACGATGAACTCATGGCGCTGCGTGGAAAATACTACCAAATGTTTCAGACCTCGGGAAGCAAATATTTTGTTGAATAGAAATTTGAAGCAGGAATTACGAGTTACAAGTTACGAGTTAAAGAGGTTAGAGTAAGTGATTTAATAATTTATTGTTTATCACTACTAACCGACTAAACATCTGAGATTTTTCGCTACGCTCTGAATGACAATGCTTTGTATTGATTATGGCTGGGAGGAGGCAGGTTGGCACATTTTCTCATTTGCACATTAGCACATTGGCACATTCACTACAGCCTGCCTTTATTTCTTTTAAATTTTCCTTTTCCGGATTTAAATTTTTTATTCCGGTGTATTGATGGATTATATTCAGGCGCTTCACCCAGTTCAACGGGCAATGGAATTTTGTAAATATCTTTTTCAAGAAAATCTTCAATCTTTTTAAATCGATGTTGATCGTCTTCGGAAACAAACGTGATTGACATTCCTTCGTCACCTGCGCGAGCTGTACGACCAATACGATGAACATAATCTTCGGCATCGTGAGGCACATCATAGTTAATCACCAGGGTTATGTCATCAATATCAATTCCACGCGAAACGATATCAGTAGCCACAAGAATATTAACACGGTTATTTTTAAATTCATGCATTATATGGTCGCGCTGCGACTGGTCTAAGTCTGAATGCATCTCGCCTACCGAAAGTCCCATCGCTTTGAATGTTTTAGTAATTTCCTTTACTTTAATTTTAGAGCCGCAGAAAATTATAACTTTATTTAGCTCTTGCACCGAAAACAAATTACTAACAATACCCGGCTTTTGTGCTTCAAAACAAATGTAAGCTGTTTGCATAATAGTTTCGGGCGGGCGCGAAACAGCTATTCGAACTTCTTCCGGCTGGTTTAAAATTGTTTTTGCCAAAAGGCGAATTTTGGATGGCATGGTAGCCGAAAACATTATAGTTTGTCTATCTTTGGGCAAACGTCTTACTATCTGCATTATATCATCGTAGAAACCCATATCGAGCATGCGGTCAGCCTCATCGAGGATAAAATATTTTACACCCGAAAAATCAATATCATAAAGATTTATGTGTGAAATTAATCTTCCGGGAGTTGCAATAACCACATCAGCCCCTTTTGTAAGCCCACGGCGCTGCACATCCCAAGCCTGAGCATCGTTTCCTCCATAAACTGCAACTGACGAGAATGAAGTGAAATACGAAAAACCTTCCATTTGCTGGTCTATTTGCTGTGCAAGTTCACGCGTGGGAGCCATAATTATTGCATTTACCTTATCGGTAGCATGGGGTTCGGTTTGCAAATTGTGAAGTAGTGGAAGTATAAATGCCGCTGTTTTTCCGGTACCTGTTTGTGCACAGGCTATTACATCCTTTTTTGCTAAAATTACAGGTATAGTAAGCTCTTGTACGGGAGTTGCATTGATAAAATTCATTGCTTCAAGTCCCTGAAGCACTTCTTCGCAGAGCGGAAGTTCGTTAAAATTCATATTTTTAGTTTGAGACCACAAAGATACAGGATTTTTTTTTACAAAAAATCAATATCGCTACTTATTAGTTTGTCTTTCAAAAAAGCAAACTACTTTTCCACATCGGCTATCACATATATACTAACTCCGACAGGCACAGTATTCCAGTTTCCCTGACTTGTTTTCCGAAAATAAGTTTTATGTGATAAACCTGCGCAAAAATACAATCCGCCATCGCCAAGATTCTTAACATGTTCAAGCGTAACAAGAAAATTTCCTTCAACAAAAATACGTTTTGAAGTAATATCAAGTAATATTGTTTCTTTTACACTTGCTTTTGGCAAATTTAAATATATTGGTTGTTCCAAAATATTCTCGAAATTATTTTTTCCTTTAGGTTGGTAAATATTTAAACGATAGAAAATCGTATCGTATGTACAATGCGATATATTTATTTTTATCTGTTTTATCAGAGCGCTTTTTTTGTTTCGCATTAATATTCCACATTCGTAACCTAACAGATTATTGGAAAAACCGGCTGCCACACTTTTGTTTTTTGCGGTAACGCCCAGAATTTTCTCTCTGAACTTTCTGAAACGGACGTTTACTTCTTTCAATTCGTATGTTTTCTCTGTCAGATAAATGTGATGAAAAACATCTTCAGCTAAATCTGAAACAGCTACTAAACAAGCTTCAAACCCAATGCACGAAAACATCAAGGTGTCATTTTTAAAAAAAGTATCCAATTTTATTGTAAAATCGCCGTTAATATCAGAAACTGTTCCGATATTTTTTCCGGCTATTCCTATATTTACAAACTCTAATGGTTTGCCTGAAGTTTTACAAAATACTTTACCTGAAACAGCCAGTAAAATCTGTGAACAAAAAATAAACAAAAACAAAATAATTGCCAATTTATTAAGAAGCATAATTCACGGGATTAAACTTAAACATAAATTAAAAATGACAAAAAACTCCAGCAAAGATATTTAAATTTGACATATTATTAAGTTAATTTAAATAAATATTTATACTAAAATATTTTATTAGAAAAACCTGCCAGTAGCATATCGGCATTGTTTTTGTTTTATGATTATAGTCAAAAATCATGATTTCCGAAAAATATCTTCAAAGGCTTTAAACCTTTTACGTTATGTGCAGTCAATATTATGTCGTTTTATTATTATCATCATATTTCAACAAACAACTCCTCGCAACGATTATCTAATGAAGAAAAATTTAATTTTAACTACATTTTTGTCCATCAACATTTTAACATTTGCTCAACGCAGTATTCAATCTACAGTTTTTGATTCGAAAAATGGCCTGGCGCTCGAAATGGCTACAATTCAATTGCTAAAAACAACCGATTCATCCTTAGTGCAAGGTGCTCAAACCGATGTAAAGGGAAGTTTTACTTTAAGCCGCATAAAACCCGGAAATTACGTTTTAAAAGTAAGTTCGGTAGGATTTAACGATTATTCACAACTTGTGAAAATGGAAAACCGCGATATTATCCTTAAAAACATACAACTTGTAGAAAATGTAAAAGCGCTCAACGAACTTGAAGTTAAAGGCACTGCCGCACAACTTGTAGTTAAGGGAGACACCCTTGAATACAATGCAACGGCATTTAAAACTCCTGAAAATGCTGTAGTTGAAGATTTACTCAAAAAGCTTCCGGGTGTTGAAATTAGCGCCGAAGGAAAAATTACTGTTCATGGACAGGACATTAAACGCATTAGAGTTGACGGAAAGAAATTTTTCGATGGTGATATTGAACAAGCCACAAAAAACCTTCCTGCCGATATGATTGAAAAAATACAGGTAGTGGAACAAAA
>CAYQWD010000230.1:0-5294 GCA_964420955.1 uncultured Paludibacter sp.
TTACTGAATTCTGACCAATTTTAATCTGTCCGTTTGGTTCGCGTACAATGTGCTGAAGCATTTCACTTTTACCGCCTCCACTTGCACCTTCGTGCATAAATGTTGTAAGGTTATCGTAGGGGCTAACCGCCTGAACTGTCGAACAATGTGCTGTAATCCAGCCTTCTCTTTCGCCTTTGGTCAGCAATGCGCCATACAAACCTTTTTTTGCGCTGGATATAAGTTATATGAGAAAATTTCATGCCTATCGCTTGTACGGTTGTGTACTACAACTTGTTTCCCTTCAAAATGTGTATGTCTGAATGTGGGAGCTACGTAAATAATTGAATCAAGTGTAAATTTCTCAGTTATATGGTCTAAGGAGATAATTTGCTGTAACATGGCAAGTCCCATGGCAAAAAAACCTGCATTGGCTGGAGCTACTGCAATTCCCCCTACACCAATGTTTTCGCGACCTGCAAAATAAAGAAATACTGCCAAATCCTGACTTTTCAACCAATCAAATGTTTCTTTTTTCAAACTAGAGAATTCATAACCGAATCTATTTCGGAATGTTTCCTTGTCTGTTGGCAAATCATCGGCAATTGACATGGTGTCAGGGTCGCGTCGACGCATGTAAGAATCTGTGTAATTTGCAGATATACCATTACTTACTCTGTGAATAATTGCTTCGGTATATAAACCTTTTCCCGGCACATCATACTTTACTTCAAATGAGTTGCTGTCTTGTCCGCCATGTGCTGCAATTTTCAGTTCTTCGACTGTGTTAAATACTGTGTAACTTTTACATGAAATTAAAATTTCATGTAATTCGACAGGTATTTTGATACCTGCATTTTCCAATTTTGAAATTAACTGACTCATAATTTATATTATTCTTAAAATTGTTTTTTTGTTGAATTTTTGAATTTTTGGCACAAAGATAATAAATTAATCCTTAAAAAATGAAGTAATAGTTAATCATGTAGAAATTTTAACATTTCATTCCTGATAAAGTTACGAGTATCATTTCGCTTATGCCATTGTATATGTTTTCGAACCGATAATTACGACGGGTATCAAAATATACAGTATCACCCTGTTGTACTACGTATGATTTTAAGTCGAGTTCAAACTGCAGTTCACCTGAAAGAAGATAGCCAAATATCTGTCCATTATACTTTTCAAGTAAACTCTGACTGTCCGATCCTTTTTGAAAACGTAATAGCATTGTTTTCATCTGTTTTGAAACATCGGGCTGTGATATTGAGCAGAGCTCGGTTCCTGAATTGTTTTTAATCAATACCAAAATTTCATCTTTTCTAAACAATGGATTGTTAATTAGCGATTCGTTTTCGCCAATAAGTTCTCCAACCGTAGTATGAAGGTTTTCAGCGATTTGTTTCAGGGTGATAATTGTAGGGTATGATTTGGTCTTTTCGATTTGGGAAAGTGCACTTGGACTTATGCCAACCTTTTTTGCAAGGTCGTTTAACTGCATTCCCATTATTTCTCTTTTTTGTTTTATTCTTTCTCCAATGCTCTTCATTGCTTACTATACTTTGATTCATGATACAAAGTTAAATGATAAGCCTCAAACAAATTAAGTATTACTTAAATTATTAAGTATTATTAATAGAAAACTTATTTTGATGTGAAGGTGATTAATGAAATGATTGATTGAAAAAAATGGAAATTAAGTAAAATGAAAATATGTAATATGATGGAAAAGTGAATTTTAGCAGCTTTAATAAAGAAATTTCAGAACCGTTTGGAAACTCTTCGTCCCGATTAAGGAGCTAATCTTTCAATTTTCCACTCATCATCACTTTTTTTTGTATAGTACAAGCGATCGTGAAGTCGGTTTGGTCTACCCTGCCAGAATTCAAAAGTGTCCGGAATTATGCAATAACCTCCCCAATAAGGAGGACGTGGAATTTTATCTCCAAATAAATGGTGAAATTTTTTAAAATTTTCTGTCAGCACACCATAATTCCCTATAACTCTGCTTTGTGGCGATGCCCAAGCGCCAAGTTGGCTCTCCAGTGGCCTGGACGAAAAATAAGCATCAGAAGTTGTTTCTGGCAACTTAATAACTTTACCTGTAATTCTAATTTGTCTTTCGAGGCTTTGCCAAAAGAATAATGCACTGATATAATGATTTATTTCTATTTGCTTGGCTTTATTACTTTCATAATTGGTATAAAATACCAGCCCGTTTTGTGAAATATCCTTGAGTAATACTACTCTCGAGTGTGGGCGTAAATTCCTGTCAACGGTAGAAATAACCATGGCAGTAGGTTCGGTTTCTGAGCCATTTATTGCTTCGTGAAGCCATTGTTTTAATTGATGGCAGGGTTTAGCGCTGGCAGATTCTTCGTTAAGCACAGAGAGCGAATATTGTTTTCTTATTTTTTGAAGCATAGATTGATGGTTGTCATATTTTATTAAAAAAATAAACAATTGTAAGTAGAAATTGTTCAATTGTCAAAAAAAATAATTTAATAAATTTAAAATCTTTGAAATTGTAATTTGACTTTTTATTGAAATCAAAAATAGTTTTTGTCAAGCCTGCAAATTATTCATAAATTCCGAATTATTAAGTCATTTTGAGAATATTGTATATGAACTTTTTGTGATAAAATTATATTTTAAGACAGAATTTGAGTAATTTTGAAATCAAAATCAAAAAACATGAATAAAGAATTTAAAAACCGTCATATTGGCATTTCCGAAATTGATGAATCCGGAATGCTTCAAAAAATTGGTGTAGAATCGCTCGAAGAACTTATTGAACAAACTATTCCGGCAAATATTAAACTTAAGAAAAAACCTGAACTTCCCGAGCCACTTACAGAATTTCAGTATGCCAAACATATTGCCGATTTAGCATCGGCTAACAAAATTTTTACATCTTGTATCGGACAAGGCTGGTACGATACTGTAACTCCTGCAGTAATTCAACGCAATATTTTTGAAAATCCTTCGTGGTACACTTCCTATACGCCTTATCAAGCTGAAATTTCGCAGGGAAGGCTTGAAGCGCTGCTGAATTTCCAGACAGCGGTTTGTGATTTTACAGGTATGTCGCTTGCCAATGCTTCGTTGCTTGATGAAGCAACTGCAGCTGCTGAAGCCATGACAATGATGTATAATCTCAGAAGCCGTGACCAAGTGAAAGCCGGAATTAATGTGCTTTTTGTGGACGAAAATGTTTTTCCGCAAACACTTGCTGTGATACGTACAAGGGCAAATATGCAGGGTATTGTACTGAAAACCGGTAATTACAACAACCTGAATTTCGATGGAAAAGTTTTCGGCGCTATATTGCAATATCCTAACAGTAACGGAAATATTGAAAATTATGCCGGATTTGTTTCACGGGCACATGCATCTGGTTGTAAAGTGGCTGTTGCAGCCGATATTCTGAGTCTGGCACTGCTCACACCTCCGGGCGAATGGGGGGCTGATATCGTTTTCGGTTCCACACAACGCTGGGGAATACCCATGTTTTATGGTGGACCATCGGCTGCTTATTTTGCTACCCGCGAAGAGTTTAAACGCGATATCCCGGGACGAATTATCGGTATAAGTAAGGATGCATACGGAAAAGTGGCGTATCGCATGGCACTGCAAACTCGTGAGCAGCATATCAAACGTGAAAAAGCTACATCAAATATTTGCACTGCTCAAGCATTGCTGGCAACTATGGCAGGTATGTACACTGTGTATCATGGAGCAGAAGGTTTGCGACAAATAGCATCGCGTGTTCATGCAATTGCTACTTATATCAACGAAATTTTACCTGTGTACGGTTACACGCAGGAAAACGAAAACTTCTTTGATACATTGAAAATTTCAATGCCTGAAGGAGTAAGTGTTGATAATTTCCGTGCCGTTGCTCTCGAAAATGAAGTGAATTTTCATTATTTTCCATCGGGACATATAGGACTGAGTATAAACGAAACAACTGATGCAAATGATGTAAACACTTTGATAGAAATATTTGCCGCTGCTGCCGGAAATTCTCCGGTATATGCAGCAGAAAGCGATTTTGAAGCATTGCAGTCGTTTGATGAAGCGTTCGAACGCACTTCTGCATATCTCACAGCTGAAGTTTTTAATCGTTATCACACCGAAACCGAAATGATGCGTTACATAAAAAAACTGGAGCGGCGCGACATTTCGCTAACACACTCGATGATTTCGCTCGGTTCATGTACCATGAAACTGAATGCTGCTTCGGAAATGCTGCCATTGAGCAGCACTGCTTTCGGAAAAATTCACCCCTTGGCGCCGGCAGATCAAACCAAAGGTTACAATACCATTATTTCGGAACTCGAAAATTATTTATCGGTGATTACAGGTTTTGATGCCTGCAGTTTACAGCCCAATTCAGGTGCTTCGGGCGAGTTTGCCGGACTGATTGCTATAAAATCTTATCTTGAAGCGATGGGTGAACATCAGCGTAAAACTGTGCTAATTCCTGCATCGGCACACGGAACAAATCCGGCTTCTGCTGCACAGGCTGCACTCGATATTGTAATTGTAAAATGCGATGAGGATGGCAATACCGACCTTGCCGACTGGAAGACAAAAGCTGAAAAATACAGTGAAACTTTGCTGGGATGCATGATTACTTATCCATCAACACACGGAATTTTTGAAAGTACTATCAAAGAAATGTGCGAAATTATTCATGCCAACGGCGGACAGGTTTATATGGATGGCGCGAATATGAACGCGCAGGTCGGACTGACAAATCCGGGAACTATTGGTGCTGATGTTTGTCATCTGAATTTGCATAAAACATTTGCAATACCGCACGGCGGTGGCGGTCCAGGTGTGGGTCCTATTTGTGTGGCTGCGCATCTTGCACCTTTCCTGCCTGATAAAAATTTTGGAAAAAATACAGTTGCAGCTGCTCCTTACGGAAGCGCGGGAGTATTGCCTATTACTTACGGTTACATTCGCATGCTTGGCGCCAAGGGTTTAACCGATTCAACTCGTTATGCTATTCTGAATGCAAATTATCTCGCTGCATTGCTCAAAGATTCTTACGGAATAGTGTATACAGCTGAAAATGGCAGGGTAGGGCATGAGTTAATTCTGGAATGCCGAAACTTTAAAGCAACTTCGGGCATTACCGAAACTGATATTGCCAAACGCCTGATGGATTACGGATTTCATGCGCCGACACTTTCATTTCCCGTAAGCGGAACGCTGATGATTGAACCCACGGAAAGTGAATCGAAAGCCGAACTCGACCGTTTTGCTGAAGCTATGCTGCTGATTTTTGAAGAAATAAAGGAGAT
>CAYQWD010000231.1:0-5241 GCA_964420955.1 uncultured Paludibacter sp.
ATCGTCTTTGGCTGTAAGCGCTACTTTTTTCATTCAGGTTATAATTGGTGGTTCAATAATATTGTCTTCTATAATTACCGGAAAAGAATATATGCTCTGCTCATGCTTTTTTATTACACCTGTTTGCACATCTGCCACCCAAACAATAAGGTTATATACAGCTTTAGGTAGGATTATTTTTGTGTTATCATTCCTGTAAACTCCTTCGGCAACCTTAAATTGACCAGAGTTAAAAACTTCATCCGGTTTATAGGCATAAACTGCATAAGCAAATTTTCCTGAACCGCCTGTAATGTGTAATGCAATTTCGTTGTCTTCCTGAGAGGTGAAAGATTCTGTTAGTGAAATGACAAAGGAGGACGAACACGCAGGAGCATAACTTGCATGGTGAGATTCTGCCGATTTATAATAAGGGAGTATATAATTTTGAAATTCATTTTCACCATAGAGTTCATAAACTACCGTTTTATCTTCATTATGATTTGAATGGCTTTCATCGTCATGCTCATGAATAAATTTTTCTTCTGAAGATTTTAAAAATGTAGGGCGCCATTGGGAATAAAACCCAATAATATCATTTTGATAACCAATTCTAATTGTAATTGTACAATTTTCAAGAGGGTAAAAAACAGAATCTTCTTTATTTTTGCGTAACAGGAAAGAAAATGTAACTAGCCAGTGGTCAAGTAATGGTAATTCAAAATGAGTAACTAATCTTGTAGAATTATGAACCAGTTTTACGTCAATACTATTCGGCAAAATAGGCGGTATTTTCTTTGCTTTAAACTCTTTGGTTAAGGATTCTACTGCCAAACTTCTAAGAAAGTTGTAGGCATTTTTTTTTGCCTCAACAGCATCTTGTAATAAGTTTTTTTGAAACTTCGACCAAAGTTGGTCTTTTCGTTCGAAACTTAACCAGCCACAGGTTGGATTAATATGAAAAACGAAATTTTTGTTAAGAGAAAACGAAAAAGAGGGATTGACCACCTTTAATATGGTGTTAAATAAAAATTCCTCATTTTCTGCCCAAATTAGAGGATTTTCTAATGCATAGATTCTTATTTTTTCGTCCCTACTCATTTTAAAAATACAACTTTCGTCTATAGATTTGTTGATTAGACTTTATTGAAATAATATAAATTCCGGAGTATGGTTTTGACGAAATGTTGAGAGTAGGGCCTGAAGCTGAAAACATAAGTTGACCGTTTAACGAAAATAACTCAATTGTAAGCGTGTTTCCAAGTTTACTTGATACCGTAATTCCATCAGGTGTATTTAAGAAGTCAATGTCATTTTCAAAAGAACTTTCGCCAATCCCAACGGAGCCATAAGTTACCTGTACAAAGTTATTCGACCAATCTTTAAATGTGTGGTTATTATTGTTTTCATTGGTTTCCCAAAACACATCATTTAAATCATCTATATAAACACCAATATAATATGTTCCGGGGTTTAATCCAGCAACGGTTGTTAAATCCACGCCATACACCGCACAGTTGTGGGAACCCTGTATGGTGATTGACGGCACAATGTATGTTGCGATTAATATATCAGACGTACTAATTATAGGGTCTGTTGACAAATAAAATCCAACCCTGAAAGGATCATTAATATTCATGGAAGAATGGGGTGTTACATTAATCGGTTCAAGTCGAGCTTGGGAAAACACATTGAGCGTATTGCCTGTTTGTTGAAAATACGATACGCTTGGAATCGGATTAACCTGCAAGTCAACACCTGATTGTGAATAACACAAGCTATTAATGCCAACAAAAAAAATAAATACAAAAAATGCTTTCATACTAATAAATTTTATGGTAATAAATCATCGCTAAAATCAGGAAGAACAGGAGGGACAGCCTGTTGAAGCATTACCAAATTAGTTGGGATTTTCACTGTCCATGGGTCGCCCATTTGAACACCTCCTGCATCTTCTTCGGCTTCTTTTATTTCCTGAACTATTGATAAATATAAATCATCATCAATCGTAGGAGGGTCGCCACCATTCCAAATTTGTCCAGTCTTTACGTAATGTAATACAGCTTCTGTAAATATAGGTCGAACGGGGACAACTACTCTTGCAAAGCCAGCTTGTAAGAATTTTACAAATAAAGGGTCGGCATCATCATAATTTTTAACAACTACCCAGTTTTTCTTTCTACCCCAAAAGTATGGATAGAAAACATACATCATATTATGCCATTCAAATGCTTGTTCAAAGAATTTTATATAATTACCCTCAACAATGGCTTCGTTATTTTTAAACTGCGGAAAACCTTGAGATGGTTGATTATCACGCATAGCATCAAATGGCTCATATTTTTGCCCTGTAAATAATTCAAGTGCTGCGCGCTTTAATTCTTCTTTTTCAATTTCTCTGTTTCGGGCAGGATTATCGCCTAAAATACCTACTCCTGCCTGAATATTTGCAGCGGCAACTTGCTCTTCATAAGTAGATAATTGACGATTGTATGCTTCAACAATGGCATTATACGTGCTAATTTTCCATTTATTTAAAGAATCGACTGTTCGTTGACAAAGGACTTCAACATTAATAATATATGAGTTAGGATGGTCTGCCATTACTGAAAATGGAACAACACCTGTTTCATCATTCAAAGAAACTGTGTATTGATTTGAATCACTTTGATATTTGTCGCCAATCCAAACGGCTACCCATCCACTCCATGACTTTATAATTTTAACGATAGCCGATTTGGCAACATATCCTTCAGGAACCACCAAATCGTTACTTGAAAATGTTACAGGCCAGGGATTTGGGTCGCTATTTGGAACTTTATCCTTGTTAAAAGCTTTATTCACCCATTTGTGCAAAGTTGGAGGGGGAACAACATCCGATACTCCGTATAGTGCAGCAAAGTGTGCATAATTGCTTTCGTTTATATCGTTGAAATTATTTAACCCGTTATTTTTTAAGGGTTCGGGTTTTTCTAAAAGACCACCTTCGGTTGGCTTATGAATTTGAGAAAAAATATGAAAGGCGGCAGGTTCGGGAACCATAAACTCAAACATCAAACGCTTGCCGTAGTTGATGATTTTAGATAGATAATATTTATCAATCCAATGATATATACCCGTCACATGACCAGTCCCATTTTCATTGTTGAATCCATGAGTATTAATTTCTATAACTTCATCAATGGTTGTTCTTGAGCGTTGTTCTCGAACTCTTTGAATTACTCTTTGTATTGCCCTTTCAGTTACCTCTTTTGCGTAAGAAGAAGCCATTCTTTCTGCATCTATACTTGCCGAGGAGGAAGAAAACGAACCGCCAACAGCACCATTATAATAGGCGGAAATATTTGCTGTACCGTAGCTTGCCGTTACGGTAGCTCCAAATCCATTTTCGTTAAAAGATTGGTTTTGTTGAGATTCTTGAACAATGCTGGAAACTTCTTTTTCCAAGGCAAAACGCTCCGTAGTTTGTGTATCTCTTTCTGTTTCTGTGGTGGTTTCCGTTTCAATGGAAAAAGTTTCCTCAATTCGTTTTAATTTTCTGTGTTCTCTTTCCTTTTTTTCCGATTGAAGAATATTTTCGATATGAGCTATTTCGCCCATTTCATATTTTAATAATTGCTGTTTTACCACCAATAAATCGGCAATTCCGGCAGGTTGGATATTACCTGAACCTTTAGGAATAGTAGTTCCGTAAAAAGGGTCGCATGGATTTCTGCTTTGTTCAAGAGCGATTAGTTGCAAACAATATTTTGACAACGAAACCAATGAGCCTCCAATACGAACAATTTTTTCTGTTCCGCTTTTGTTTTTGAATACAGTTTTGGTATTCTTGTCAATTTCCTTTTGAATTCTTGATACAACAGCATCTATTTTTGTGTATTGCTTGGGTATTTTTAAGTCGGTAATAACCTGTCTTGTTTTGTCAGATAGATTCCCGAAATTTTCATTTGTTAAAAATACAGGGTCAGAAGGAAATTCCGCCATTGGTTCTTCTCGTTGTGGTTCATCAGTAGAACTGTTTAGTGCCTCACGGAGTTGAGCATCTGTAGATTTGGTAGAAAAAGCAGTGTTATAACCTTGATTGTCTAATAAAAGCGTTATTTCTTCAATAGCACTGATTAAAACCTCTATATTTTCCAAAGCTTGCTCAACGTCAGAATTGTCATCATCAATAGGGTCGTTGTTTTCGTCTATTGAATTGACAATCTCCGGCAAAGGGAATACAGGTTTAGGTAAAACAATAGTTGAAAGAGCAACTTTTCGGAATCCTGTACGGGTATTTAATAACGTATTGCCTGCAACAATTTGCTCAAAAACGTGAAGAATTCGTAAGAAATTGGTAATCTGTTCGCGCAATCCAAAATTTTGAGGTATAATGGACTCAGCCATTAAATTATCCCATAAACGTAGTTTGTTTTCGAGATATGTTGAAGAATTTAAATAGTTTGCAATTGTTGATGGAATAAAGTTGTTTTCAACTTTGTTTTTAAATGGAGTAGCCCTGTCTAAAAACTGTTTTGAAACAAGATAGTCAAGAATTTGACTAAATCCAGAAAAAGCGGTGTCTAAATCTTCTTTTGTTTTCCAATAAAAATTACTGTTGGTTCTGTAGTTATTCACTACAGTTTCCATTTCTTCCCTTGGATTTTCTTCTGAAAGGGCGACTACTAACTGCGTATAGAGAAGTTGTTCTGTGTTTTCAATATCTTGTAAAACATTTGGGTCAATTGAATCAAAGAAGTTGTAAGTAACAAAAAGTGAGTTTACTTGTGTTTCAGTAAGTTTCTGTGCAGATCTTACGTTCAAAAACTTAAATACATCATTAATAGGGCTTTTTGGTTCCATAGAAAATTGCAATTAAATTGTTTTAGATTTGCAATTTACAACTTTTTTATTAAACAGGTGCGTTTTTGGGAATTTTTTTGGCGCGTGTTTTTGATGCGGGAAGGGTTTAGCTCTTTTGCAGGTGGTGCGAAGCAAAATTTTTTAATGCGTATTTTTTCTTACGCATTAAAAAATTTAACCTGCAAATGTGCTAAACGAAGAGGGGGCAAAAACTTTCTTTTTTTTAGTGCGTGGGGCAAAAATTAAATCTTTCTTGGGTCGGTTTGCGTGTCGCCTGTTTTTCTGTCTTCCGTAAAGTTGTTTAAATGCTCTGTCGTTTTAAATTTTCTCCGTCATTGTCAAGGTTGCACGGCAGTTTTTACCATTCTGACTAACGTTTTTCTTTATTATTCATAATCAACTTGTTACAAATCCTAA
>CAYQWD010000232.1:0-5241 GCA_964420955.1 uncultured Paludibacter sp.
GAATTAGTAGCTCAAAAAAGCATTTTACTCAAATTTGTAATGGATGAGCGAATTTGCGATGGATTTTATTATGCTTCATCGATGCGTTTGCTAAACAAAATTCTTGATGATCCGGCATCGTTGCTTACTCCACCTCAGAAAGTGGTAGTAGATGAAGGTGTTGGGCGTAAAAGAGTAGATATATAGACCGACTAAAGGGTGATTATATGTTTGTCTGCAAATCAATTTGAAAGTGATATTGAAATAAAATAATTTAAAGTGTCTCAAAAAAAATATCCCGTGAAAATGGTTTTGCTCACGGGATATTTTATATTGTTTATAATTTCACTTTTTACTTCCTTACTTTCTATTGTTCAACTCTTCCTCAGTTTTAGCCTTTTGTCCTGGATTTTCATTTGCAATTTTTCTTAAAAAATCTTCGGAATAACCTGCACGAATTATAGAAGGTGGAATATGAAAATGGTTTTGTAGAAATTTTCCATTCTGTTCTTTTTTTATGTTTCCATCCATATATTTTACAAGCAGATATTCGCCTAATTTTCTCCATGCAGCAGTAGAGTTTTCAGCCTGTGTGTTTGAGAAAGAAGTTAAAAACTTACGAGCATCGTCGATATTCATGTTTAATGCCACTTTATCAACAGCCGGCACTAATCGATTAAAATCATCTTCCCAATGTTTCTGCACTTTGCGTATATCTGTCATCATATAAGAGTATTTTCCATAGGCAAAATTAGCTACTTGATTGAAAATCCAGAATGCTGATGTGGGAGAAAATTCCAATAAATGTCCATTTTTTTCATTATAGCACCATGGGATTTCAGTTATGCTGCTATACATTGGCACAAACAAGGCGCTTGCAGCATCATCCACACCAAACCAAAGAATTCCGCCGATGTAATCAGGCAGCCAACTGCGCATTTGTGCCACAAAAACAAAACCGGTTTGCTGGGTTGCAATAGGTCTTTCGTGGTAATATAAAACCGAGTCAACCTTAAAACTCAACGGACTGTGACGAAGTTTTGAGCCAAATGGCCCGGCAGCAACGCCTTTTGTCATATCAAATTCTGTACCCTCGTACTGATCGCGCATTAGATTTTTGAAATCCTGAGCGCTTACTTTTTTTGGAGGCTTAATCCACAGAGGCATACGTTCGACGGTTTCACCCTTCACATAGCTTTTATACTTGAACATGGTTGAGTCAATTCTATTGAAAAAACTCCACACACGAGCCTCACAAATACGCAATGCGCTGTAATCGAGTGGTGCGTAAACATCTGAAAAACTGAAATCTTTATTTTTTCCTTTGAAATAGCCTTTTTCGCGTGCAAATGCAATTACATTCTCTGAATAAATGCAATTTGCTTTATCATCGAGTGGAAAAGTGGTTATCCGTGCCTGATTGGCATGAGCAGAAATACAATCGTCGGGCAAACGAAGCGCTACCCAAACCGCACCTTTGTTATTCGGTCCTTTGCCAATCATTTCCATTATCCAGACTTCATTAGGGTCGGCAATAGAAAAAGACTCACCCGAACTGTAATAACCATATTCCGATACAAGGTCAGTCATCACCTTTATTGCTTCGCGTGCAGTTTTCGAACGCTGCAGGGCGATATAAATCAAACTGCCATAGTCTAAAATTCCGGTAGTATCTATCAGTTCCTCACGTCCTCCGAATGTGGTTTCGCCAATGGCTACTTGGTATTCATTCATATTGCCGATAACAGAATATGTTTTTTCCACTTGTTTTATTTTCCCAAGATATTTGCCCGTATCCCAATCGTAAATATCAAGCATAGTACCTGCAGGATATGTTTTTGCCGGAAAATGATACAAAGCGCCGTATAGGAAATATGAATCGGCAGAATAACTAATCAGTGTTGACCCATCGACTGTTGCTCCCTTTCCGGCAAGGAAGTTTGTACAGGCAAAAATTAAGCTTGTACCTAATGTAAAAATTGCTATGAATATTGATTTTCTTATCATCGTAAATAATTTAATTTTAGAATTAATACAAAAATATGAATTTAATGCAAACAATCAAAGAAAGAAAAAAATTCCTTTTGCATTTATCACTAAAATATTGTAATGCTATAATAATTTCCTTTTTAGTTCAAAACAAAACATAAATCAGATAAAAATATGAATAACTCAACTTTCGCATGTTTATCATACTATAAGTCTAATAATTAAAACAACGCAGAAACATTATTACTTGCACTGACTTGTTCCCCTCTCTAAAATCCTTTTTTCCATTTTCTTTCTCCTTAGGGAGAAAGTCCCCGAAGGGGGATAGAGGTTGAGAGAGGGGTTAGGGGAGAGGTCAAGCGATAAAAATTTGACAAAGCTCTGGTTTATATAACCATTTGATTATCAAACATTGTTAATTTTTAAACATCAGTTTATCAGGCAATTAATTACTTGCGAAAGTTGAGTGAACAAAATATATTGTTAAACGAAATTTAATCAAATGTGTTAACGTTTTAACATTAAATAATTTTCAAACGACAAACCGACCCCATTGCCTATAATTTTTTTTGAGTACTTTTGTACGAAATCTTATCGTAATATTTTTTATATTCTAAAGGTTTTGTCTATTTACTATTTCTTTTAAGTTTCATCTGATAAAAAATTGCAAATGAAAAAAGTATTATTTTTGATTTTGTTATTAATTACCAACCGTTTTTTCGGGACTGTTCCTCTAAAAGCAGAAAGAACTATATCAGACTCCATACGGAATCAGCAAATTACTGAAATTACAGTTTACGGACTTAATGCTAACAGCCTGTCGCTTCCATATACTGAAATAAGCAATAAGAAAATTGAACTTTTACAACCATTTACTCCTGCTGATGCTTTGCAGCGCACTACTGGTGTGGCGCTTTCGCGCGATGGGATTTGGGCAACTTCGGTAAACATCAGAGGTATTTCCGAACAACGATTGCTCATACTTAGCGATAATGACCGATTGCTGACTGCCACTGATATTGCAGCAGCGCTTTCAACGGTTGATATAAACTCTGTAGAAAAAATTGAAGTGATTAAAGGAGCAGCATCGGTAATTTATGGCACTGGTGCAATGGGTGGTGTAATTAATTTTGTTACAGCCTGCCCTGAATTTTCACCAACGCTGCTAACAAGCGGAAAAATAAGTAGCGGTTATAATACTGTAAACAATTTATGGGCAAATAATGCACAGGTGCAACTCAGAAATTCTGATTGGTATTTGATGTTGAACGGTAGTTATCGTACTGCAGAAAACACTTCGACTGCAATTGGAAAAATTCTGAACAGCCAATTTAATGATGCTTCGTGGGCGCTTAAAGGTGGAGTAAAATATGGCGAAAACCAACAATTGCATGTTAATTATAATCATTTTGAAGCTTGGGATGTGGGATTGCCCGGAGGTAGCGCTTTTCCTGCCACTGCGGTAGTAAGATACTTGGGAGTAAAACGCAATCAATTTAATGGAGAATATACTTTTTCTGATCTGACTGATATTATCAAACTGCTGAGTATAAAAGCATACACCCAAAGCATTGCCCGCGATGTTGAAAACCGCGTAAACGCAACTACTCGTATACTTCCTTCAAGTTTGAATGCTACTTCCGGAGCAAAGGCAATTGCCGATTTTTATTTTAATGACTATAATACCATGAAAATTGGCGCAGAAACCTGGACACGCGATGCTAAAACACGTCGTGTTCGGATGGTTTTCCCCTCCGATACTACTTTTATAGGCGAGCAGCCTACGCCAAATGCAAAAGTTTTTGATGCAGGAGTTTTTGCTCAATATCAATGGGTTGTTTCTCCCAAATATTTTAAGATTAACTCAGGTTTGAGACTTGATTTTATCCGTACAGCAAACGATACAGCTTTCAGCGAAGTGTTTAAATACAAAATTAAGGACGGAAAGCGTACAGAGCTTCCACGCAATTCTACTGTATTATTTTACCCCCAAGTTAGTAATGAGATATCATACGCTGCCCATCTGGATTTTGAATACACTCCAACACCACGCAATAAATTTGTACTTTCACTCGGTAACGCTTACAGAGTTGCTTCCATCGAGGAGCGATTTAAATACATCGATCAGGCAGGCAAACTTCGCGTTGGAAATCCCGACTTGAAACCTGAAAAGGGTCTTTTCTCAAATTTGGAATACCTGCTTAAAGGAAGTAAAATTCTACTCAAACTCGATTTTTTTGCTAATTATCTTTTCGACCTTATCACCGAAAAAAGTGGTACTTATAATAAAGGTGGAACTTTAGTTCCAGCGCTTATCAATACTAATGTAAACAAAGCTTTATTTACAGGCGCTGAAGCAGAACTTTTATGGTTTATAAGCAGTAATTTCAGTTTGAATTCCAATTATTCGTATGTTAGAGCTCGCGATATGGGCGATGGATCTTTTCTGCCACAAATTCCGCCAATGCGAGGCGAAATTACGCTGAATTATCATCTCGATAATCTGATTGATATCTCATTTTCAACGCTTGTAACCAATGCAAAATACGAGCTTGCTGCCAACGAAACTGCTACTGATGGTTATGTAATTTTTAATTCTCAAATTAAATCTGCACCGGTAAAAGTTAAACATTCGGCTTTTACATTTATTGCCGGAGCCGACAATATTCTTAATCAGGCATATTACAATTTTCTGAATACAGCACGCGGAGTAATACGCCTTGAACCCGGCAGAAATATCTATGCAAGGGTGAAATGGGAATGGTAAAGGAAAAAAAAATCAAATTGAAAAATTCAATTTAGCAATTGTCGAAACAAAATTCCCTATTCTTACTTTCCTTGCAAAATTAATTAGTTTCAGTTGCGAAATCCGTCAATCAGGAATGCCTAACTTATTAATTGTTTTTGCAGAAAAAGTTAAGTGTAATCCTGTGAAAAAACTATCATTACGTATAACAAGAACAATCTTACTGCATTATTTCCCAATAGTTCTCCATTTGTTTTAGCATACTGAACCAGTTTGTCATTTTCGCCCCTTTCATAAAGAAATAAAACGCAAATTCACACGGATTTAGCGGATTAAAGCCGATGTAATACATTAAAAACGGATTCTTTATAGATAAAATCTTGCAAGCAAGTGTTGTAAAGTGGAAAAAAATCCAAATTAAGATTTACCCGACAGACCGCAAATAGCGGTCGTTCGGTATCCGAGATCAAACGGATTAAATTTTGCAAGCAAGATTGGATTAAGATAAGTAACTGAAATCATCTCGC
>CAYQWD010000233.1:0-1912 GCA_964420955.1 uncultured Paludibacter sp.
TATATGATTTTGAAGAAAATAGAACGCTGATTTACATTGATTAAACGGATTTTAAACGGATTTTAATCTCTCCTTTGCGTTTGGTCTCGGATGCCGAACGACCGCTATTTGCGGTCTGTGGGGTAAATTCTACATCAGTTTTACGATAGCTATCGGAATCTGCGTTCTATTTTTTGTCATTTACCAAGTTTTTTTGGTTCAATAAAAAAACGGCTGAACAATTTCATTTATCGTTCAGCCGTCAAAATTAAATCAAAATTTTTATCTTAACGATACTTTTTGTGTTGCTCCATCAACTTTTACAATATATAAACCTGATTTTAAGGTTTTTGATTTGTAATTACCATTCATTGGAATTGATTCTATATTTCTACCTGTCATATCGAACAGTTCTACTTTTGAAGTTACACCTTCAACTACAATAGAATTTTGTAGTGTGTAAACTTTGTAATTGTCTGTATCCAGTTTTTGAACTGCGCTTGGAGCTACATTTCGCCATGCTGAAACAGTGATGGTAATGTTTGCATCAGCCGGAAATTCGGCTTTTCTGTTGGGTCGTTCATTTGCTGGGTTTGCATCATCAGCTTCGGGATGCGACCATGGTGTATTCCAGTTGTAAAGTCTGTATTCTATTGACTGTACGTTTTGTACTAAAAAAGAGAAAGTTCCATTCGGATTTTTCGTTCCTTCCTTTAAATTACTCCAATTCCATCCTAAATGGCTTCCCATAATCCAAGCACGTTCAGTTCCTGCAGGAACAATTGCTGTAATATTTATATTTCCAACTTTTGTTGGGTCATAATATTTTTTGAATCCTGTAACAATTTCTGAAGCTGTATTCTGTGTAATGTCCGGATATTGATAATCACCTGCAGTTTGTTCAAAGTCCCATGCTGGACCGGCACAGAATTTATATTTCAGTTTTCTTACATCAGATGAGAAAAATGATATTTTAAAAATTTTACCATCAACGGCTGTCTCCATTAATGTCATTTTGGTACTGTCAGTAGGTATTGACCATCCATTAAATGTACCTACAATGTAAAGTTCTATAACTTGCAATGGTACAAAAGCTTCAATTGTAACACGCATCGGAATAGGTTCTAAATTAGGATTAAAAGATAATGCCCACGAAAGTACAACATCATTCACAGGAGCAGTGTAAACACGGTCAGATATTTCTGCACCGGCTGCATCCTTTTCTACGTATGCCCAATCGCCACCACCGCTTAAATATTTGTATTTGCAATTTGCAGCTGTAACACCTGGTGCGATTTGTGCCGCAGGTATAGTAATGGTGTAAGTATTGTTGGTTACCTTAGTCATTTTGTATTGGTTGTTGTTCCAACCGTTAAAATTACCTACAACCCAAACTTCATGAGTCATGTGTGTGTTGGGTTTGGAGTTGTCCATTGGTACAGTTACATTAAAAACCAAATCCGTAGCTTTTGCAGTTACGAATATGCTCAAAAGAGCAATCATTAGAGTAAAAACTTTTTTCATAACATTTTAATTTTTAAAAATTTGTAGATATTAAACTAAAGAAAATTCATGTAATAAAAGCACTTGGTGTCAAAAGTACAATAATTAAAACAATTCTGTTTATATTTGGTTGAGAAAATATTGTTAAATAATGTAAATTGACATTTTGTGTTTTGCTAAATTTCGGGTTAAACAGTAAATAAAAGGTTTAACCCGAAATTTAAAAACCATTAATAGCCTGGATTTTGAACCAAATTAGGGTTCGCATTCATATCGTTTGTAGGCAAGGGAAATAGATTGTACTCAGCAGGAAAATCTTTTCCGGCTTGTTCGCCGCCTTTCCATTCCCATGTATAACCTGTAGCGCCACCAAATCTATTAAACCGTATCAAATCTGTTCTGCGATGTCCTTCCATGAAAAATTCGCGTA
>CAYQWD010000233.1:1931-5226 GCA_964420955.1 uncultured Paludibacter sp.
GTTCAAAACATCTGCAAGTACTACAGTAGTGTAAGTTCTGGCTTTTGCTCTTGTCCGAAGTTCGTTCATAGCGGCAAGTGGTTCATAGTTTTCTATTTTCATACCTCCACGTAATACAGCTTCGGCATAAATCAAATAGGCTTCGGCTTTACGCATAAATGGATAGTCCATGTCCACAAATTTTGGATCTTTGGTTAAGCCACCATCAGCCCGAACGTTACTGAACTTGATAGCTGAATATCCTTCTTTAAATTTGCCTATATTAGGAATTGATAGTGTACGATCTACATCGCCATAAATCATAGCTCTTTCATCTCTGCTGCTTGAAGATATAGCTGTTGTTAAGTCCTTCTTATCTCTTACTAAAATTGAACCCGGAAAAAATGTTCTTGTAACCGTTGGTCGAAGTCTGTTACCGCCCCATCCTTCGGAAGTGCCCCAATCTGCCATACCTGAAGTTCGTGTTGAGGCTATTAGGAATAATGAAGAACCCCAACTTGTGGTTTTTATTCCATCGGCAGGAAATGGAAACAATATCTCCTGATGAGCAGTATTCACTGTTGAACCATCAATAGGTCCGGCATTGTCGCCCATAAATAAATGTTTAAACACCGGACTTAGATTGTATGATGAAACAATAACTTTGTGAGAATAACTTGCTGCTTCGTTCCAGTAAGTTTGTCCGGGAACCGCTGTAACTCCGGTTGATGCAGGGACTGATGTATAAACTTCGCCATTCAAATACATACGTGCCAATAATAACCAACAAGCAGCTTTGTCAACTCTGTAATAAGGACCTGTTCTTGGTTCAAACATATTTGGCTCTATTTCTTTCAATTCCCTCTCGATCCACAAAAACAAATTTTTTCTTTTGATTTGTTGTGGAGCTTTATCAGTAATTTTATCAATAAATGGTACATTTCCAAAATTATCCATCAGATAATAATATGCTAATGCTCTCAGGAAACGAACTTCAGCGCGTTGTTTAATGGAATTATCATCGGTTTTTTCAGCAGTTTGTTCGAGAAAATGATTACTAATGGTAATAACAAAGTACAGACGAGCATATAAACCATCGAATGCCTGTGTATTGGGTGTCCATGAATTTTTGTTTAAATCAATTACTTCGGCATCGCCCCATGAGCAAATTGCTTCATCGGTAGTAAGTTCATTACAATTCCACAAACAACGAACCAAAGAGAAACGACCTTCATCCAGACCTTCAATATCGCCTTTTCCCGAAGGACCTTCTTGCCCTGTATGCGAAAATGACATGTAAACTTTTGCAAAAACATCATCTTGCAAGAATTTTTGTGTAACCTGGGGATTTATAGGTGTAACATCCAAATCATCGATACAACTTGTGATAGTAAACACTCCAATCAGCAATACTATTATATATTTTAATTTATACATTTTCATATTCAGTAATTTTTTAGAAATTAAGTGAAACACCAACGATTGACATAAGCGGACGAGGATAAATAGTATGATCAATTCCACCTGAAATTTCGGGATCCAAGCCTGTATATTTGGTTATGACAAACGGATTTTGAACGGTTGCGAATATTCTTCCGGTTGAAATAACATTAAACAATTTATTAAAACTGTAACCTAAAGTTATGTTATCACATTTTATAAATGAAGCGTTTTCGATATAATAATCAGAAATTGGAGTATTTGTAGAAGTGCCCAGAAAGTTAGTTACAGTTGCCGATCTTAATTTGTTGCTTAAATATCCTAATGAATATACTCCGGCTGTACCCATATTGTTACTTCCGGCAGCAACACCATTAAACATGTAATTTCCAACATTCGAACGCAAGGCAAAACCTATATCGAATTTTTTGTAAATTAGTTTGCCTGATAAACCAAACATGAAATCGGGATTGGCGCTGTGATAATAATATCTATCTTTATCATTGATTATACCATCTTCAAATCTGTCAACGAAGGCATCTGTTGCACTATAAACACCGCCATCAGGATTTGGTGCGCCTTCCTCAATAGGTTTACCATTGTTATTGTACTTTTGTTGGTAAACCCAGAAAGTATTTGCCGGTTGACCTATTGTGTGTACCTGTATATTGTTAAACTGGAATGTTCCACCTGATGGTAAGTAATAATCATCGCCGGATCCTGTGGTCAATTTTATAATTCTGTTTCTATTGTATGTCATGTTGAAGCCCAAGTCCAGTGTAACATCCTTTTTGGCTATTGGTTTGGCATTTAAGGTAAACTCCACTCCATTATTGCTTAATGAACCTACATTACTTATAACTTTGTTTTTGAAGTTTGTTCCTGCAGGGACCTGAACAACATTTATCAAATCATTGGTAATCCGATAATAATATTCCAGAGAAGAAGTGATTCTGTTGCTCAAAAATCCAACATCAACACGGGCATTGTATGTGGTAGTTGATTCCCATTTAATTTTAGGATTATATGCATCGGGACGGGCTGTTGATACATATTCGTTACCAAATTGATAATACGCACCGTTTATATTAGTAGTATAAACGGGTATATAAGGATAATCTCCCTGATTAATATCCTGCTGACCTGTAACTCCATAGCCTAAACTTAGCTTCAATTCTGATAACGGATCAACATCTTTCAAGAACGATTCTTCGTGCATTTTCCAAGCTGCCGCAAAAGCAGGGAAAAGTCCCCATCTGTTGCCATTTTGTTTCGAGAATCTGGAGGTACCATCGTTTCTTATTGTTCCTGTAAGAAGATATTTATTATCGTAGTTAAAATTAAATCTTCCGAAAAAAGAAATCAAATAACTTTCAGTTTTCCACCGTGTTTGTTCAGGGTAAATATGATTGTAGTAATCATCATTTTCATCGATAACACCATTTTTATTTGTGTCGTCAATAATTAATCCTCTATATTCGCTTTCGCCTTGACGATAAAAATGTTGCCATTCGTATCCACCCATAACATCAAAATTGACTTTATTTATTTCCTTTGCATATTGTGCATAGAAGTTTAACATTTCGTTTCTTTTGCTTTGTTCGTCCCATCCTGTACGTCCCCATGGATAATTGCCTGCACCTTGTGTGGAAATAAATAAATCCTGTTTGCCCTGTGATAAATCCAAAGCTAAATTAAGATGAAGTCTTAAGTCGGGGAAAAAATGCAGTTTGTAATCAATGTCAGCGCTTCCGATGAAACTTTTTGCATGAGAAACATCTAATTTTTGGTCTAAAGTTGCTACAGGATTACGTGTGCCCATGTTGTTTACATTTTTAAAGCTTCCGTTTTCTTTCACGTCATACCATTCCCAATA